>JAYVNC010000350.1:0-2663 GCA_043758655.1 Novosphingobium sp. | reverse complement strand
CGTCCTGCCTGTTCCGGGGAGGATATCAGACCTCCCCAGCCGCAGCGCTCGCCTCAATCTTTACCAGCACCGCCTCAACCTGCACCTGCGCGCCGGTGTTGGCGTTGAGCTCTGCCACCACGCCATCGAACGGCGCGGTGAGCGAGTGTTCCATCTTCATAGCTTCGAGGGTGAGCAGCTTCTGGCCCTTGATGACGGTTTGGCCCAAGGTGACTTCGACGGCGATGATTTTGCCGGGCATGGGGGAGAGGATGGTGCCGGAGGAAGCGGGACCGCCGGGAGTACCGCGAACTACGTGCAACTGAAAACTTCGAGCAAAGCCGCCAGTGAAAGAGACTATTTCGTGTTCCGGCGCCCCATTTTCGACATCGACCAACGCAACGATATGCACCTGCCCGGTATCGTCAACTAGCCAGGCCTCGGCGCGCGGCGCGGCATTCAGGCGCAGCCCCAGCGCTCCGCTCCACGGCCCATTGCCCGGTGAGGCGCAGAGCAAGGCCGCGACTTCGGCGAGTTCGTCTGCATCAGGTTCGGGTGGCAGGGTGAGCACATCGCCCGCTCTCGCGATCAGCCCGGTATCGATATCGCCGGATACGAAATCCCGATGGCTGTTCAGCAGCCCGAGGAACCCAGCATTGGTCTTGACTGGCCAGACCTCGGTGTCTGAAATCGCTTCGTCCAGTGCCGCTAATGCGCCCTCGCGCGTTGCGGCATGGACGACGATCTTGGCGATCATCGGATCATAGAACGGCGAAACTTCGCTGCCTTGTTCAACTCCGGTTTCGATCCGCGCCCCGTCGGGCCAGACCAGATGGTCTAGCGGACCGATGCTCGGCAAAAATCCGGTTGCCGGGTTCTCGGCATACAACCGCGCCTCCATCGCCCAGCCGTTGATGCTCAGCTCATCCTGCTGCTTGGGCAATGCCTCGCCCGATGCCACGCGCAGCTGCCACTCCACCAGATCGACCCCAGTAATCTCCTCGGTCACCGGGTGTTCGACTTGCAGCCGGGTGTTCATTTCCATGAACCAGATGCGGTCGGCGCGCAGGCCTTCTGAGGCATCGGCGATAAATTCAATCGTGCCCGCGCCGACATAGTCCACCGCCTTTGCGGCCTTGACCGCCGCCGCGCAGAGTGACTCGCGCGTCACCTCGTCCATGCCGGGGGCGGGGGCTTCCTCGATGACTTTCTGGTGCCGCCGCTGGAGCGAGCAATCGCGTTCGAACAGGTGGACGACATTGCCGTGGCTATCGCCGAACACCTGCACTTCGATGTGGCGCGGGCGCTGGATGTATTTTTCGATGAGCACGTGGGCATTGCCGAAGCTTGAGGCCGCCTCGCGCTGGCATGAGGCGAGGCTATCAGCAAAATCGCCCGCCGCCTCAACCAGCCGCATCCCTTTGCCGCCGCCGCCCGCAACCGCTTTGATCAGCACCGGATAGCCGATCTTCGCGGCCTCTGCGGCAAGATGCGCGGGGTCTTGATTCTCGCCCATATAGCCGGGAGTGACCGGAACGCCCGCCGCTGCCATCAGCGTTTTGGCCGCATCCTTGAGGCCCATCGCTGTGATCGAGGCTGGCCTGGGGCCGACCCAAACCAACCCGGCTTCGATCACGCTTTGCGCGAACGCCGCGTTCTCTGAAAGGAAGCCATAGCCCGGATGAATCGCCTCCGCCCCGGTGGCGATCGCGGCGGCAATGATCTTCGCGCCCACAAGATAGCTTTCGCGCGCAGGCGATGCGCCAATATGCACCGCCTCATCGGCCCGGCGAACATGCAGCGCGCCAGCATCAGCATCCGAATAGACCGCCACCGTGCGAATGCCCATGGCCCGCGCCGTGCGGATAATCCGGCAGGCAATCTCGCCGCGATTAGCGATGAGGAGGGAGGTGATCATGGTTTTAGCCTTGCGCGGGGATCAGTTGAATTGGATTTTGCGGCATTGCGCCACGCGAGGATACGGCGTTCAATCAGCCAGTAATAGGCGACGCCGCCGCCAGTGCCAGCCGCTACAGCGATGATGACGAAAGACCAGCCGCCGACCGGGATCGCCCGAGAAACCGCTGATATTATGGGATTGTGGACGAGGTAAATGGCATAAGATGCCGCGCCGAAAAATACCAGCGAGGGCGATACGCGCAGCTTTCCCGCACTTTCCAGCCTCATCAACGGCGGCAGCAGGAAGGCAAAACCAAGCCCGACCAGCACCGAGAATTCACGGTTACACCCGGTAGCTATCCAGCATGCCCACGCCACCGGAGCGCCCAACCAAATCCACGATAGCCGCCACCCGCGCTGATAGGCGACGGCCACGGCAATACCTGCGAAGAATTCAAGGTTGATGAGTTGAAGCGGAATGTGGAGTTTCCATGAAGTGAACTGCGCGGCAACAATCGCGAGACCCCACAGAGCCAAACCCAGGCGCAGGAAGCCGCCAAAATAACTGACACCGAACACAAAGTAGAACAAGATTTCGTGCTGCAAGGTCCACGCGACGGTCAAAGCCGGATCGGAGTCAATCGGCAAAAGCGTGAGGGATGCGAGCCATGTCCAATCATGATTGCCCTTACTAAGCCCCGGGATAAACGAATAGAGCAGTGCCATCGCGATGCCGATCGGCAGGTAGGGCAGGTAAACCCGGCGAACACGGGCGCTGACATAAT
>JAYVNC010000349.1:0-2663 GCA_043758655.1 Novosphingobium sp. | reverse complement strand
GCCGCGCCGTGGATCGGTGCGTCGCAGGGACCATTGCATATGGGCATGGTCACCGATCTGGGGGTGGCGCTGGTATTCTTCCTCCACGGCGCGGCGGTTTCGCCAGTAGCGATGAAAGCAGCGATGAGTAACTGGCGGCTCCATGCAGTTATTCAGGCGAGCACCTATCTGCTATTCCCGCTGATCGGTCTGGCGATCTGGAGCGGATCGGCGCGCTGGCTGGGTCCGGATCTGCGGCTAGGTTTGTTTTTCCTCTGCGTGATTTCATCGACGATTTCTTCCTCGGTGGCGATGACCGCGTTGGGCCGTGGGAATGTTCCCGGAGCGATCTTCAACGCGACTCTGTCAGGGTTGCTCGGCATGGCACTCACCCCGCTGATGCTAGGGTTTGTGACGTTACATGGCGGCGCTCCTTCGCCGGTGTTCACGCAGGTTGGCGCGATTGTCACAAAGCTGCTGCTACCGTTTATTGTCGGCCAGCTGATGCGCCTGCTGATTGCCCAATGGCTGGAACGCTATCACGCGATAGTCGGCAAGGCGGACCGGGTGGTGATCGTGCTGATCGTCTACACTGTGTTTTGCGATGCGGCGGCATCGGGTGTCTGGACGCATGACAATGCCACGGCTCTGCTGTTGGTGACGGTGCTGTGCGTGGCACTGTTGGTTTTTGTTCTGACCGTGACGACGATTGCCGCCCGTGCGCTCGGATTTTCAAAAGCCGACGAGATTGCGGCGGTATTCTGCGGTTCCAAAAAGAGTCTGGCCAACGGCGCACCCATCGCCAAGGTGATTTTCGCTGGCAATCCGGCGTTAGGGCTAATTCTCGTGCCATTGCTGATCTACCATCAGATTCAACTTGTGGTCTGCGCGGTGATGGCGCGGCGGTATGCCGCACGGGAATAGGCGCCGGTTGACTGCGCGCGGAAATGCTCTGATCTCGCGCGAATCACTTGCCTTCGCTCGAGCGAGCGGGCAGGAAATTTAACTGATCGATTAACTAGCGTACTATCTCTTAGTGAAGCACGCCACAACATACCAAGGACCTATCATGTCTACCAAGAACCAGATCGCTAACACCCCCGAAGCACAGGAAGTTGCTGAGCTGATTGCCCGCAGTCGCGCGGCGCAGGCGCAGATTTCCGACGCTACACAGGCGCAGGTAGATCGCTGGATTCGCGGAATGGTCTATGCCGTTGCCAACCAATCGGTCGCCGAGATGATCGCCCAGCATACCGTTGATGAGACGCAGCTTGGCAATTATGACGGCAAGTACCTCAAGATTTTCCGCAAAACCCGCGCCACGTTGATGGACATCATTGATGACAAATCGGTGGGGGTGATCGAGGAGGACACAGAGCGTAACTTGATCAAAATTGCAAAACCGGTCGGCGTGATTGGTGCGCTTTCGCCCTCGACCAATCCTGAGGCGACCCCGGTGATTAAGGCAATCAGCGCCGTGAAGGGCCGCAACTCCATCATCATCGCGCCGCACCCCCGCGCCAAAATCACCAACAAGATCATTTGCGATCTGATGCGCGCTGCGCTGGTCAAGATGGGCGCGCCTGCCGATCTGGTGATCGCAATTGAAGCGCCATCGGTCGAAAAGACCAATGAACTGCTGCGCCAGTGTGACCGTATCTTGGCGACCGGCGGCACGCCGATGGTCAAGGCAGCCTATAGCTCAGGCACCCCAGCGCTCGGCGTTGGCGTGGGCAATGCGGTTATTACAGTCGATGATACCGCCGATCTTGATGACGCGGCTGTGAAGATCCGCAGTTCGAAGACGCTTGATCTGGCGGCTTCCTGCTCGTCTGATAACGCGGTGATCCTGCTCGATGCGATTTATGACGCGATGCTCGAAAAGCTGGTGGGTCAGGGAGGCTATGTCGTCAACGCGGACGAGAAGCAAAAGCTTCAGAACACGATCTGGGTCGATGGCCACATCAACGCCAAAGCCGTTGCGCAAACGGCCGAGCACATCGCTGGAATGGCAGGGTTCTCGGTGCCCGAAGGCAAGACGTTCTTCATCGTACCCGAAACCGGCGCTGGTCCTGAACACCCGTTTTCGGGCGAGAAGATGACCGTCACGATCGCACTGTATCGCGCTAAGGACATTGACGATGCGATTGCGCTGACCAATCAAATTCAGGCCTATCAAGGGCAGGGGCATTCATGCGGCATCTATTCAAAGTCTGACGCAAATATCCTCAAGCTCGCGCTTGGCACCAAGACCAGCCGCGTGATGGTCAACCAGCCGCAGTCCTCCTCAAACTCAGGCAATCTGTGGAATGGTATGCGGCAGACTTTCTCGCTCGGTTGCGGTTCGTGGGGAGGCAACGGCACCAATAACAACATTACCTGGGAAGATCTGGTCAATGTAACCTGGGTTTCAAAGCCGCTGGCAGTGGCGAAGGAGCTGCTCAGTGATGACGAGTTGTTCGGCAAAGATGTGATGGAACTGGTGGGTTAAATCCATGTCTTGCCAGTTTGACCTCACCGAAGACCAACTCGCCATTCAAGATATGGCGCGTAAGTTCACGGCGGATCGGATCACGCCGCATGCTGCGCAGTGGGACGAAGATCATCACTATCCGGTCGACGTGTGGAAAGCGGCGGGTGAGCTTGGTTTTGGCGCGATCTATGTGTCTGAAGAGATGGGCGGG
>JAYVNC010000348.1:0-2673 GCA_043758655.1 Novosphingobium sp. | reverse complement strand
ATCACCCCGACGAGGATGCCTTTTTCCTGGTCAGCAGCGCCTTTGGCCACGGCCGCAAGATTGGGGATGAGATTGGCGCGTTCCTGGAATGCGGCCTGAACATCGGCCCACTTGGCCTTGGCTTTTTCCTCAGCGGTAGGAACCGAATTGATGCCGCAACCGGCCAGGCTGAGCGCGGCGGTGCCGACAATTACCGAGCGAGCGACATTGCGAAAACGTGAAGCCGACATGCGATGTAGTCCTTCCCAAGGCGGCGATGTGCCGCGTTATGCCGACAATGTAGCGAGATGGTGCGGCGGTTCAATGGCAATCGGTGTTTTATTCTAACAATACACGCCGTGGTTAATAATCTTGTCGCCCCATTTGTTTGCTGGCAAACCGCGCCCACTGAAAAAACTCAGACAATTGAAGGGGGTGGCAATGTTTAGTGAATTCAAGGCGTTCATCGCAAGGGGCAACGTGCTCGATCTGGCGGTAGGTGTCATTATCGGTGCCGGTTTCGCGAAAATTGTCAGTTCATTGACCGATGACATGATTATGCCCGTTATCAGTGCGGTGACAGGCGGCACCGATTATTCGAACAAGTATATGGTGCTGAGCGGCGCTGCCCCCGCTGGCGCGACGTTGGAAGCTGCTCGTGCGGCGGGCGCGAATGTGCTGGCTTACGGCAGTTTCATCACCGCTATCATCAATTTCGTGATCCTGGCCTTCGTGATCTTCTTGATCGTGCGCCAAGCCAACAAGGCAATGCCGCGCGCCGAGGCCCCCGCAGGCCCGAGCGAAGTTGAGCTGCTTACCGAGATTCGCGACTCGCTGAAGAAGTAATTTCATCGGTTTCAGGAAAGTCGGGGCGGGGGCGATGAGCTTCCGCCCTTTTCTTTTGCGCGCCAGCCCCTATATTGGTTCTCGCCGGGTTCGCCCGGCTATGGTGATAAATGGCAGCGTGCAATAGGCACAGCGGACCCGGGGGCAGTACCCGGCGGCTCCACCACCTCCTCCGGTTCTCCGGCGGAAATGACGGGGCCGAACTAGGATCGACGTGTGTTGAAAGGCGTTGTTTTTGCCCGGGCTGAGTAACCCGTTCAAGGCTCAAAACCCAATAAGTGCCAATGATAACTCAGCACTTGCTCTCGCAGCGTAATTCTAGGGGCTAACGCCCTGAAGTTACTAAGTTAGAACGCGGTCGGGCCGACCGGGCAACAGAACGGATTCCAGCGGTACGGGGAGCACCGGGCAACAGAAGCTCCCCACTTAATATCATGCTAAATATTATGCCGCTTTGGTCTCGTCCTTAGCCGCGCGCTCATACTTCAGGGCATCAAGAATCTTCGCGCCACCGAGGAAAACTGCTCCGGTTGTCGCAAGGTAAAGCAGTTTGCCGCCAAAGCCGGGGAACATCTCAAGATAATGCTCGCCGCGCGCAGTGCCGCCCAGAGCGAGCGCGTAGATAATCAGGTACGCCTCGAAGCGGGTCTTGATCAGAAACAGGCGACCTATCTTTTTGAACATGCGCCCCTCATTGCGTTAATGATTACACCGCAATGATCATGCCAGTCCCAGATTTCAGCGCAAGTGAATGGTTAAGATCGGGCCATATGTAAAGGCACCCGACAGGGGTCTAGGCAAGACAATCGAGATCAAGCGCGGCGAGTAGCGACTGCCTTGCTGCGATGACCGTCGCCTTTAGGTTTTCACGGCCCAAATCGGCAATTGCGATCTCCTCTGGCCAAGTCTGGGCGATCAACCGCGCGATTAGGTCTGCCTTCGATTCGTTTAACAAAAAGCGCGGGTCCACTGTGGCCGGATCGGCAACCACGCGAAGCCGCAAGCAAGCCGGTCCGCCGCCATTGGACATTGATTGGCGGACGTCCACCGGCACTACTTTCTGGATAGCACTATTGCTTGCGACGAAGCGCTTTAGATAGGCTTCCACAAATGGCGTCTCAGTGGCTTCGAGCGGCACGATCAGAGCCTGTGTGCCCTCCGCAAGGGTCACCAGCTGAGCGTTAAACAGGTAACTCGCAACTGCATCGACGAGGCTGACTTCGGATTCGGCGATGACGATGATCTCGGCTTGGGGCATCGCCGCGTGGATGGCAGCATAGGCCTCATCAGGCTGCGCAAAAGCGCGCTCGTGACAGAACAGCACGTGTTCGTTTGCCACAGCTACAACATCGTTGTGAAACGCACCAGCAGCGATGGCTTCAGGGTTTTGTTCGATGAACAGCACGCGCGCGGGATTAAGCCCGTGTCCCCGCGCCACGGCTCGGCTTGCCTGCTCATGCTGACGAGCGGGAAAGCCGCCGCCGGTGCGGCCATAGACGAACAGTTCGATTCCCGGATCACCGTGTTTCTCGCACATCCGCATGTGGTTCGCCGCGCCTTCATCGCCGAATGCGGCGGGCACCGGAGCGTGGAGGGCGAAATGCTGCTGGTCAGCAAAGGCGAGCGCTAGCTGCCGGGCGGTGTCAGGCCATTCATGCGACCGGTGCGGCATCGACACCAGGTTCGCCGGTGTCAGGTGGCAACGCCCATCGGCGGTGTCCGGCCCGGGTGAGACAGTGGCCGCGTTCGCCGTCCACATTGATGAGGCAGACCAGGCCGCTGCGGTCAAACTTGGATCAGGCTCGTGACTAGCGTTCATCGCTGCTAGAAAACGCCCGTTGGGGCGGG
>JAYVNC010000347.1:0-2678 GCA_043758655.1 Novosphingobium sp. | reverse complement strand
GGGTGGGGGCGCGCGCCCGTTTGGCCGCGCGTCAACTCTGGCGTGGCATACCCCCACTCAGCCTCCCCCTCCTGGGGGAGGGGCATGCGGGATCAGCGCAAGTCATCACGCTCTGGAGCTAGTCTGGCGGAGTACTCCGCGGGGGGGAATCGCTAATCCTTGGGAAACAGCAGCTTCGCCGGGCGGCGTTCTTTGGCGGTCTTGAACAGCGAATAGGTTTGCCCGACGAATTCGGTCACGCCGGTGATCGAGGCGATGTAGCTTTCCAGCTCTGGCGTCTTTTTGGCCTCGATCAGCCGCACCGGCGCGGAAGGATCAGGGCCTTCGAACCGGACATAAAACAGCGGTTCGCCCCGGCGCAGGATGAGGTCTTTCGTCGTGTCATGCCATTCAAAAGCCCACTGCAACGCGCGCGGCCAAATATCGATGGGAAAGCGCCCGCTAATCTGAATTCCCGGGCGGTTAGCGGCGGAATAATGCAGCACCGGGGGATACTGGTTTATGTAAATCGGATCGTCCGAGACGAAAACATAGGGGGTGAGCATTTGCAGCACAGGCCGCTGCGGATGCCGCCATTCGTGGCGCGGCTGGAAAACAATCCAGCGCTGCAGGGCTTCGGAACGGATCGGGCTTTTGTCTGCCAGCACATTGGTTATGTCCATGCCACCGCCTGACATATCGAGCCGCAGATGCACATCGATCGGGCTGTTGACGGAGAAATGCCGCCGATCAAAATCGAGCACCGAGGGGCATTGTCCCACGGACCGGGGATCGCTGCTCTCAGATTCGATTCGCACGGGCTTGGGGGTATCCCAAATCACGCTGGCGTTATCAGAATTGAGCAGCCAGCCGACGGTATATGTGCGGGATTCGCTCTGCTCAGGCCGACCGGATTCTAGCGTAGCCTCGGCAGTGCGGGGGCCTTTTGAAAAGAGATTCTTCAGCATGCGCGGACCTGTAAGCCTTTCTTTTGCATCGGCACCAGCAAGTAGCACGGCGCCCCCAAACAAGCCAGACGGCGCGCTTTAACGCGTGAATTTTCACGCGGTGCGATTGCGGTGTCATCAATCGCGATCGCCGGGCTGGAGCTAGTTAAACCGTGTTCGCGCCCAACCCATCCCGACTCGCTTGCCCTTTGCCGCCCAAGCCCCTAAGGCCCGCGCCTGAATTTGTGAGGCTTCGTCGGGTTGCGGGCGTGGCGGAATTGGTAGACGCGCTGGTTTTAGGTACCAGTATCGTAAGATGTGGGGGTTCGAGTCCCTTCGCCCGCACCAGTTTTCGCCCGGCGTGATCAAGTGGCCTTTTGTGGCATTGCGTAAAAAGGCGTGAGTTAAAATGCAGATTGTCGAGACCACCAGCGAAGGCCTCAAGCGGGCCTACACCATTACGATCCCTGCCAAGGCGATCTCCGCGCGCATCGAGGGTGAGATCACCAAGCTCGCGCCGCAAGTGCGGATGCCTGGCTTTCGCCCCGGCAAGGTTCCCGCCAATCTGGTCAAGAAAATGCACGGGCCGCAGCTTCATCAAGAAGCGCTCAACACCTCGATCCGTGAAGCGATGGACAAGCTCGTTGCCGATAACCGCCTGCGCCCGGCGATGCAGCCTGCGGTTGCGCTGGGTGAGGGCTATGAAGAGGGCAAAGACGCCGAGCTTTCGGTGAGCCTTGAGGTGCTGCCCGAAATTACCGCGCCCGCGCTCGATGATTTGAAGCTTGATAAGCTGGTGGTGCCGGTTGCCGATGCCGAAGTGGATGAGGCGGTTGCCCGCATCGCTGGCCAATCGAAGACCTTTACCGATGCCAAGAAGGGCAAAAAGGCGGAAAATGGCGATCAGCTGATCGTCGATTTCGTCGGTAAGCTGAAGGGCGAGCCATTTGAAGGCGGCAGCGCTGAAGATTCGGCGATTGAACTGGGCGCAGGGCGTTTCATCCCGGGCTTCGAAGAGCAGCTGGTCGGCGTGAAAGCGGGCGATGAAACCACGATCAAGGTCACTTTCCCCAAGGATTATCAGGCCGAAAACCTTAAGGGCAAGGCAGTTACTTTCGACGTTACCGTTAAATCGGTGAAGGTGCCGGGCGAAGCGAAGATCGACGATGAGTTCGCCAAGAATCTGGGGCTTGAGAGCCTTGCGATGTTGCAGGGCCTGCTGCGCGGCCAGCTTGAGCAGGAAACTGCCGGGCTCACCCGCACCCAGATGAAGCGCCAGTTGCTCGATACACTGGCTGCCGGGCATGATTTTGAAGTGCCGCCTTCGATGGTCGAAGCTGAGTTTGAACAGATTTGGCAGCAGCTGAAGCAGGAAGCTCAGGGCGAGGAAGATCCCGCCGCTGCGCTTAAGGAAATTGAGGACGAGAAGGACGATTACCGCGCCATCGCCGTGCGCCGCGTCCGGCTTGGACTGTTGTTGTCCGAGATCGGTCAGGCAAACGGCGTTGAGGTTTCGCAGCAGGAAATGAACATGCTGGTGCAGCAGGCAGCCCAGCAATACCGGCAGGAAGACCGCCAGCGGTTCCTCGAATATGTCCAGTCAGACGCGCTCGTCGCCGCGCAGCTGCGCGCGCCGCTTTATGAGGACAAGGTTGTCGATTTCTTGTTTGATAAGGCCGAAGTCACCGAAAAGACCGTGACCAAGGACGAACTTCAAGCAGCGATTGAAGCTGAGGAAAGCGCGCCCGCACC
>JAYVNC010000346.1:0-2678 GCA_043758655.1 Novosphingobium sp. | reverse complement strand
GCAAACGCCACTTGAGTCTATTCTGGTAGATTGATTCAATTGGCTTTCCGTCATTGTCTGTTGCGGGACTGAAGCGCCCGCGCATCATGACAACCCTGCAAGTTGCGTCATCAAGATCTTGCGATCCGGTAGACTGCGTGATTTCACACGTTACCCCTCGACCTTGCTGATTGACAAGCAATCTAAAAATAACGTCTCCTTGTCGGTGCTCGCGTAACGCTTTCTTCGGGTAGTCAAAGGTAACCCCAGACGATGCGGTTGGCTTTGGACCTATAGAGGCCGAATTGCCAGTTGGAGCTGGTTGGCGAACAAAGATGGAGGGATTGATCCACCCACGCCACGCGCTTGATGATGGCAATCCATTTGCAGATTTTCCGGGGGAAAATTTCGACGTCATTCCAACTTGACAGGCGGCATCATCAAGTTGTCTGCTCCCTGAGCGCCCAATTATTTAGCAGCTTATTCCGGTTCCTTCACCTGAAACCTTGACTTCAATGTTCGGGGCAACAGCAGTACTAATTTGAACTAGCTCAAACAATGTGCTCATTTCACCAGATTTAATGATCTTGGCGGGGGATAGATCGGGCGGATCGACTGCGGCAAGTGCCTGCTCACTGGAGGCACTTATTGCAAGCAGAGATAACAATAATATCATGGCGTTGTTAACCTCAATTTCCTGATTAAGTGTTTCAATCAAGCATCAATCATCCCCGGATCAAGTTCCCCCGCGCGGTTCTGGATAAACATAAACCGCTGCGCCGGGTCTCGCCCCATCAGCCGGTCCACCAAGTCCTTCACCGCCGCCCGGCCTTCATATTCGGGCGGCAGGGTGATCCGCAGAAGCCCGCGCGACTTTGGGTCCATGGTTGTTTCGCGCAATTGGCCGGGGTTCATTTCACCCAACCCCTTGAACCGCCCGACTTCCACCTTCTTGCCCTTGAATTGACCGGCTTCAAGTTCCAGCCGGTGGGCTTCGTCGCGGGCGTAGGCGCTCTCTTTGCCGCAGGTCAGGCGGTACAGGGGCGGTTGCGCCAGATAGAGGTGCCCGCGCCGGACTATTTCGGGCATTTCCTGAAAGAAGAAGGTCATCAGCAGGGTAGCTATGTGGGCGCCGTCGACGTCGGCGTCGGTCATGATGATGACGCGGTCATAGCGCAGGTTGTCGGGGTTGCAGTCCTTGCGCAAACCGCAGCCCAGCGCGAGGCCGAGGTCGGCGATTTCGCTGTTGGCGCGAATTTTGTCAGCAGTGGCGCTGGCGACGTTGAGTATCTTGCCGCGGATCGGCAGGATCGCCTGCAATTTGCGGTTGCGCGCCATCTTGGCGCTGCCGCCCGCGCTGTCACCCTCAACGATGAACAGTTCGGTTTCGCCGCCGCCTTCGCCGCTGCAATCGGTGAGCTTGCCGGGAAGGCGCAGTTTGCGGGCGTTGGTCGCGGTTTTGCGTTTGACCTCACGCTCTGCCTTGCGGCGCAGGCGTTCGTCCATGCGTTCGAGCACGTGCCCGAGCAGCGCCTTGCCGCGCTCCATATTGTCGCTGAGGAAGTGATCAAAGTGATCGCGCACGGCGTTTTCAACCATGCGAGCAGCTTCGGGACTGGTCAGGCGGTCCTTGGTCTGGCTTTGAAACTGCGGTTCGCGAATGAATACCGAGAGCATCGATTCGCACCCCGTAAACACGTCCTCAGGCGCAATGTCCTTGGCCTTTTTCTGACCGATCAGATCAGCGAAGGCGCGGATGCCCTTGGTGAGCGCAGCGCGAAGGCCGGCTTCATGCGTACCGCCATCGGGGGTGGGGATGGTGTTGCAGTACCACGAATAGGCCCCGTCAGACCACAACGGCCAGGCAATTGCCCATTCGACGCGGCCCTGCTCCTCGCCGGGGAAATCCTGTGATCCGGAGAAGAACTGGGTGGTGACGCATTCTCGCTCGGCAATCTGTTCCTTGAGGTGATCGGCAAGCCCACCGGGGAACTGGAACACGGCTTCAGCGGGAACATCATCGCTGGCGAGCGCAGCGACGCATTTCCAGCGGATTTCCACGCCTGCGAACAGGTAGGCCTTGGAACGGGCGAGCTTGAACAGGCGGGCGGGTTTGAACTTGGCATCGTCGCCGAAGATTTCGGTGTCGGGTATGAAGGTAACTGACGTGCCGCGCCGGTTGGGCGTGCCGCCCAGCCTTTGCAGCGGACCTGTTGGTGCCCCGCGCGAGAATTCCTGTGCGTAAAGTTCCTTGTTGCGGGCAACTTCGATGCGGGTGAGGCTGGAAAGCGCATTGACCACCGATACGCCCACACCGTGCAAGCCGCCGCTGGTGGCATAGGCCTTGCCGCTGAACTTGCCGCCCGAATGCAGCGTGGTGAGGATCACTTCGAGCGCAGATTTGCCGGGATATTTGGGATGTTCATCAACCGGGATGCCGCGACCGTTATCGGTGATGGTCAGGCGGTTGCCTTCGTCCAGCGTCACCTCAATGCGGTTGGCATGGCCGGCGACAGCCTCGTCCATAGCATTGTCGAGCACTTCGGCGGCGAGGTGGTGGAAGGCGCGTTCGTCTATCCCGCCGATGTACATGCCGGGGCGGCGGCGGACGGGTTCCAGCCCTTCAAGCACCTCAATCGCGGAACCATCATAGGTTTCACCGGCGGCGGACTGGGGCAGGGCGTCGAAAAGATCATCGG
>JAYVNC010000345.1:0-8420 GCA_043758655.1 Novosphingobium sp. | reverse complement strand
CACCAGATCGCGCAGGCCACCTTGCGTGAGCTTGAACTCGCCCTTCTTCAGCCCGTGCGCCTCGATCTGCTTTTCGATCAGATGGCGCTCGGCAATCTCAACCTTCTCGTCTTCAGTATACCCCTCAAGCCGAATGATTTCCATCCGGTCGAGCAGCGCCTGCGGCAGGTTGAGGCTGTTCGCGGTGCAGACGAACATCACGTCTGAAAGATCGTAATCGAGCTCAAGGTAATGATCCTGAAACTTGGAATTCTGTTCGGGATCGAGCACTTCGAGCAGCGCTGATGCCGGATCACCGCGGTAATCCTGGCCCAGCTTATCGACCTCATCGAGCAAGAATAGCGGATTGCTTGTCCCGGCCTTCTTGAGGTTGGAGATTACCTGGCCCGGAAGTGAGCCAATATAGGTGCGGCGATGGCCGCGAATTTCGGCCTCATCGCGCACCCCGCCGAGCGACTGCCGAATGAATTCGCGACCCGTCGCGCGGGCAATCGATTTGCCCAGCGAGGTTTTGCCGACCCCGGGAGGACCGACGAGGCACAAGATCGGCCCCTTCAGCTTGTTGGTCCGCGCCTGCACCGCGAGATATTCGATGATCCGATCTTTTACTTTTTCCAGAGCATAGTGATCCGAATCAAGCACTTCTTGCGCTTTTGTAATGTCCTTCTTGAGCTTGCTTTTCTTACCCCATGGCAGCCCGAGCAGCACGTCAAGATAGTTGCGCACCACGGTCGCCTCGGCGCTCATCGGCTGCATCGATTTGAGCTTCTTGAGCTCGGTGGTCGCCTTGGTGCGGGCTTCCTTGGAAAGCTTGAGCTTGGCGATCTTCTCGGTCAGCTCCGCGATTTCGTTGGTTTCGTCGCCCTCGCCGCCGCCTAATTCGTTCTGGATCGCCTTGAGCTGTTCGTTGAGGTAATATTCGCGCTGGGTCTTTTCCATCTGACGCTTCACCCGGCCGCGGATTTTGCGCTCAACTTGGAGCACGCCAAGCTCGCCTTCCATGATGGCGATCACCATTTCCAGCCGCTTGAGCGGATCGTCCTGCACCAAAAGCGCCTGCTTGTCGGCAACCTTGGCGCTGACCTGCCCGGCCACGCCATCGGCAAGCTGCGCGGCATCGGTGATCTCACCAAAGTTGGCGCCCGAATCGGCGGACAGCTTCTTATTAAGCTTGGCATATTCGCCGAACTGTTCGACCACAGTGCGCATCATCGCGGTCACTTCGGTACCGGACGCGCTGGCCTGTTCGAGTTTTTCTACCTCGGCAACCAGAGCATTGCCTTCCTCGACAATCGAAAGCATCCGCGCGCGCTGCTGGCCTTCGACCAGCACCCGCACCGTACCATCGGGCAGCTTGAGCAATTGCAGCACGGTGGAGATCACGCCGATGTCATAAAGATCATCGTCCTGCGGATCATCGCAGCCCGGATCGAGCTGGGCGACGAGGAAAATATCCTTGTCCCCCGCCATCGCCGCCTCCAGCGCGGCTACCGATTTCTCGCGGCCCACGAACAATGGCACGACCATGCCGGGGAAAACCACAATATCGCGCAGGGGTAGCAGGGGGAGAGATGTCATTCTTGGTTCCGTATTATTTCAACCTGCCCGGCTCGCGGGCTGTTCGTGTTGGATATGGGGTCGCGCCGTGGAGCGCGCAATGGGGGCGGGCAAGCGGATTGTGGATGGGTCAACCTTTAGTCCACCCCTGACCCGCGAGGATTTGTGGTTCAACCCATCCCCGGCAGCTTGAAACCCGGCGGCAGGCCCATGGACCCCTGTATCCGCGTCATTTCATCGTTCGACACCGCATCGGCCTTGACCCACGCATCGTTAAACGCGGCGGCCACCAAGTCCTCAAGCATCTGCTTGTCGCTGGGCACCATCAGGCTGTCATCAATCGCAACACCGACCACGCGGCCCTTTGCCGTGCAGCGGATTTTCACCAGACCGCCGCCGGAGACGCCTTCAACCTCGATTGAATCGAGCTTGCCTTGGGCTTCAGTCATCTGTTTTTGAATTGTCTCGGCGGCTTGGGTTGCGGCCTTGATCATTTCTTCCATCGATTTCATTTTGTTGTCCTGATTCGGATTGTCTTGGTTTGGTTATCCCGTTTTCTTACTTTCGTCATCCCGGCGCAGGCCGCGACCCAGACCTAAACAACAAACGCCGCTACGCGATTTTATTTAATCGTGCTGGGTCCCGGCCTGCGCTGGGATGACGAAAAAAGGGGGATGACTTCGCGCTACCCGCCCCACTTGCGCCCGGCCACCTGCGTAACCTGATCTTCGACAAATTCCGCATCTGGGAATGCAGCAAATGCCGCCTCAACCATCGGCGATGCGCGCAGCGCGGCTTCATCTGCCGCCTTGGCTTGATCGGCGAGTTCACGCAAACTCGGCGCGGCCTCGCCCTCGCCGCGCCGCACTTCCCACCGCTCGCCGGTGGCGCGCAGCAGGCCGTCGCGCAGATCGGCTGTGGGATCGCCGGGAAAGCCTTCGACCAGCGCGAAGAGCAGCGTCAACGGCGAAAGTTCGATCACCCCCACCCAATCGCGCATGATCTGGGCGACACGCAACTGGCCTGAATGCTCGACCCTGTCACACAGTGCGGACCAATCCACCACCACGGGTGCGGCAGGCGCAGGGGCAGGGGCAGCGGCAGTGTCCACAGTCGCAGCAGCGGGCATAGCCGAAGCCGCAGCGAGCATCTGCTTCGCCAACATTCCGGGATCGGGCAGGTCTGCCGCGTGCATGATCCGCAGCAGCGCCATCTGCGCCGAAGCCAGCGGATCGGGGGCGGTGCGAACTTCGTCATGGCCCTTGAGGATCAACTGCCACAGCCGGTGAAGCTGGCCGGCGGTGAGCCGCGCCGCCCAATCATCGATTGCCGCGCGTTCTTCGGCTGAAATCGCATCGGCCCCGCTCTTGCCGACCTGCGCGACGGTGATCCGGTGAATAAGATCCATCTGCGATCGCATCAGCGCCAACGGTTCGACCCCCAGCGAAAACTGCGCCTCAACCAGATCGAGCATCAGCGCGGTTTCGCCGCCGAGCAGCGCGCTGAGCAGTTTGCGCTGGATAGACTTGTCCGCCAGCCCCAGCATATCCTGCACCTGCGCCGGAGTAACATGCGCGTGACCGCCCAGATCGACATGGGCAATCGCCTGATCGAGGATCGACAGCCCATCGCGAACCGAACCTTCGGCGGCTCCGGCAATCATGCTGAGCGCCTCGGCATCGGCAGGAACGCCTTCGGCTTCGCAAATCTTGCCAAAGTGCGCGGCGAGCATCGCGGCCGGTATGCGGCGCAGATCGAAACGCTGGCAACGCGAAAGCACGGTGACCGGGAGCTTTTCCACCTCGGTTGTGGCGAAAAGGAACTTCACATGCGCAGGTGGTTCCTCAAGTGTCTTAAGCAAAGCATTGAACGCATTACGAGAAAGCATATGAACTTCATCGATAATGTAGATCTTATAACGCGCCGAAACGGCGGCATAGCGTACCGCCTCGATAATCTCGCGAACGTCATCAACGCCGGTATGGCTCGCGGCATCCATCTCGATCACGTCGATATGACGGCCCTCGGCAATCGCCACGCAGGGCTCACAAACCCCGCAAGGGTCAATCGTCGCCCCACCCTTCCCATCTGTGCCAATGCAATTGAGCGCCTTGGCGATCAGCCGCGCGGTAGAGGTTTTGCCGACCCCGCGCACCCCGGTCATCAGGAAAGCATGAGCGAGCCGGTCCCGCTGGATGGCGTTGGCCAGCGTTTGCACCATTGCATCCTGCCCGATCAGCTCGGAAAAGGTTTGCGGACGGTACTTGCGCGCGAGAACGCGGTAGGGCTGCGCCGGTATTGAAGGCGCGGCCACCGCAACAGGCGGTGCAGCAGCAGGTGCGGAGGCTGGTTCAGCATCCCCGCCAAACATCGCCGATTGCCCAGCAGCCTCAAGCTCAGCCGTGCTCGGCTGCGTCTCGCCCGCAGGTTCATCGCCAAAGATGTCAGTGGATTCGTCCATTGCCGCCTAGTTAGGCAATCGCCGCGCAGATGTCGAAGGCGAATTAAATTTCCAGCGTGAGGGGATTACCGCGCCGCAAACGCGATGCGCACATTGCTGAACCCGGCATCGACATCACCGGGGCATGAGGGCCCGACGGCGGCGATCCAAACTCCGCGCCGCGATGCGGCCAATCCTTGCCGGGCAAGCTCGCGGGTGAAATAATAGGACATCAGCGGCGCAAATCTCGGTAGGCTATCATGCCACGCGCCGTCCCAAGCGTATCGCACCCGCCCAAGCGGCGTCAGTTGCGCTGTTAAAAACGCATCATTGGTCCCATGCGGATCGAGAATCCGTGCGGTGATCTGGCAATTTCCGCGCTGCGCCTGAAATTTGCCTAGGCCGGTAGTCTGAGTGCTGACCTGCCATCCCTGCGCTTGCATCGACACGGCTGCTTGACTCAAGGCTGCATAAACATCGGCGGGCAGCACTGCATAGTTGCCATGCAACTTCAATCCCAGTATGACGCCAATCAACACTACCGCCACAACCCGGGCTTTCACCGAATCGCCCCCTTGATACCAAAGTAAACCACGCCAAGATCAGCGCAGAGGGCTATCCAGCCGAACAGGGCTCCACCGATGCCAACGTGCCAGTAATCGAACTGATCGGGATGCCAGGCGATCATTGTCAGCCGCACACCGTTCACTGCCACTGACGCCAAGACTGCGATCGCCAGCGTCCATATCAGCCGCCGCGACACCGGCAGCTTGAACCAGGCAATCGCCGTGGTCCAAAGAATGAGCGCCAGCGAAATGCCATGGAGCGATGAGCAGCCCGGTGCGATCAAAAAGCGTTTGCCATTAGCAAAGCTGACGACATTGCCGTCCACCGGCATCCCCGAAATCAGCGAAACGAAGTGGGCATCGGCGGAAAGCAGCGGCCCTGCGCCGAGCGCGAGAAAAAGCCGCCCCCAGAAGAAGAAGGTTGATAACGAGAGGAAAATCGCTGCTGAGCGCCGCGCGCGCGAACCGGGCCGCGCAGTCAAAATGCCCCACAAGGCCACGCCGGTCAGCGCGCCCGCGCTCAGCGGCGGCACCGGTATTAGTGCGATGAGAGTAGCACCGACTGCCACAGCAAGGTCAGCTGGGGTTGCTGGAGCATCCGCGACATCGGTTTGAAACGCTATGGCGACAGCCGCAGCCAATGCCAGCCAGACAATCGCGCTGATATCAAACAGATTGAGCGACGCCACCAGCCAGCCATGCGTTTGAACCGCCTCACCAACAAAAGTTGGCAAGGCGTTCAGTGACAACAGCAGGCCGATAAATCCGAAGAGTTTGGTGCGCGGGAGCGGCAACTTTGCCGCCAGAGATTGAGTCAGATTAATCCTCGCCGCGATTGCGCAGACGGCGATAGGCCAAACCGAAAAGTGCGATCGCCGGGATGCCCAGACCAACTACGGGAAGTGGGGTGGATGGGGGCGGAGCGCCGGCGAGCGCGGGGGCTGTAACACAAATGGCAGTGACGAGGCCGAATAGGGCATATTCGATGTTGCGGCTCATAATGTCTTGCTCCTGCTGGCGTAATTTGTTCATCTAAGGTACACTTGGCGAACCCGTTGTCCAGCCTCACAACTACTTTAGATTGAAGATTTTGGCAAAATTAACAATGAGTGACGGATCAGCCCGTGAATAACAGGATCGACGCATGAGCCGTCCGGGCTGGGCCCAATCGCTAGAATGGTTGACCACCAGCACGCCCGGATTTGTTGGCTATTGGCTGATCCTGATAGCGATTGCGGGAGTTGAGCTGGCCTTTCCCGGCATGGCCCAGCGCACTTCATCAGGTGCGAGAATTAGGACCAACTTGATCCTTGGGCTGATAATGGCCGCGATCTATTCATTGCCGATGGTGTCAGAATTCGCCTTCGCAACTTGGTTAGAAAAGCGCGGCTGGGGTTTAATCAATCTTTGGAGCCCGCCGCTGTCACTAAAGGTCGCATCGAGTTTCGTGGCCTATGATCTGCTCGCCTATGCGGTACACCGCGCCTCGCATATCTGGCGGCCGCTGTGGCTGCTGCACCGGGTTCATCACGCGGACGCCGACATCGACCTTTCAACCTTTTTTCGGGCTCATCCGGTAGCTATTGTGGTCAATTGGGTCCTGCATTTCGCTGCCATTTTGGCGATAGGGCTACACCCATTGGGCATCTTGCTTCATGCGGCAGCCAATCTGGTAACGATGGGACTGGGCCACGCCAATGTCCGCGATTTTCCGCGAATCAGCCGGTTTTGCGCGCTGCTGTTCGTCACGCCCGAATTCCATCGCCGCCACCATTCGGCGTGGCAGCCCGAAACCGACAGCAATTATGGTGAGGTTCTGACGATTTGGGACCGGCTGTTCCGATCGCGCGCGCCGAGCGAAAGTGCGGTCGTGCGCTATGGCTTGGGTGATAGTTTCGATGAAGATGCTGCCAGCGTGATTGGCCAGCTGAAGCTGCCGTTTATCACGCACTGAAAAATAAAAAGGAGCCGGCCGACCCGCCGCAACCCGTTGTGGCTGCTTCCTTCCGGACCTGACCAAGTTGGCGGACGCAAACGCCCGACCGACTCCCGCGCGGGCCTATGGCGGCAGGGCGCAGGTTTGGCAAGGGTAGGGATTTAGCGGAAATTGTCTGCGTAGGTTTGCAGCTTGAGCCTGCGCGGCGGTGTGGGATGAACCACAGCGGCGATCCCGTGCTTCGCCGCATAGGCCAGTGCCAGATCGCAGGCATCAAACTTGAGCGTTACCTGCCCTTGCATATCGCCAGAGCCCGCCCAGCCCATCAGCGGATCGGCCTGCTTCGCCTCTGCCGGATCGAAATCCAGCAACCATTGATCGGTGAGCGCCTTGCCCGATTGCATGGCGTTTTTCGGACGTTGATAAATGCGTGCGGTCATGATCCTCGCTTGCGGCGAAACGCAGCGGGAATCAAGAGGGGGAACACCAGCCGAACCAACTAGAGCCTAGCGTAGCGAAACCACATTGTCCGAAACGCGGGGATCCTTGCGGTTGCCGAGGTACTGGCTGGCCATCGGCTCATCCGTTACATCAACCACGCTGCCCGCACCGAAGCCGTTGAACTTCGTCCGCATTGCCGCCCCATAGGCGCCGAGCATACCGATCTCGATGTAGTCCCCAGCGCCCGCAGAGGCGGGAAGTGCAAAGGGGCCTTCCATAAAGTCCATGTCATCGCAGGTCGGGCCGAAAAAGCTGAATGCCTCATCCTCGCCTTCGTCCGTTTCACGCAGAAGCTTTACCGGAAAGCGCCAACTAACGTGTGCTGCATCGAACAGCGCGCCATAGGCACCATCGTTGATGTAGAGTTCCTTGCCGCGCCGCTTTTCCACCTTGACGATGATCGAGTTGTATTCGGCGCACAGCGCCCGACCGGGCTCGCACCACAGCTCAGACGAATAGGACACCGGCAGCGATTCCGCCGCACGGTGGATTGCGCCGAAGTAATCTTCCAGCGGCGGCGGCTCCATTCCCGGATAGATCGACGGAAACCCGCCACCAACATCAATGATGTCAACCGTAACCGCGGCATGAACAATCGCCGCACGTACCCGCTCAAGCGCCTGAACATAGGCAAACGGCGTCATCGCCTGACTGCCAACGTGGAAACAAACGCCAAGCCAATCGGCGACTTGGCGCGTGGCCTGAAGCAGCGGCGCGGCATCGGCAAGATCAATGCCGAACTTTGAGGCAAGGCTGAGCTCAGCATATTCAGAAGATACCCGCAGCCGCACGCACAGGCGCAAATCGGCAGCCGTTTCGCCAGCCGCATTGGCGGTGGCGGCAACGATCTTTTCGAGCTCTTCCTGACAATCGAGGCTGAAGGTTCGCACGCCGTGAAGCTTGTAAGCCTCAGCAATCGCGCTCGCGGTTTTTACCGGGTGCATGAAGCACAGCTCAGCCGTAGGCAGCACTTCGCGCACAGCCCGGACCTCGGCAATCGAGGCGACATCGTAATGGGTAATGCCCGAATCCCACAGCACCCGAAGCAGGTCGGACGAAGGATTGGCCTTTACCGCATAGAGCGACTTGCCCGGAAACTTCTCGACAAAGAAGCGGGCAGCGCGCGCGGCGGCGTGCGGGCGATTGAGAATAACGGGTTCGTCAGGCGAAAGAGCGCGGACTACAGCCGATGCGTCAGGATAATGGTGCAACTCAAGGGACCCCCAATAGGCCTTTCGGCCAAAAAACACATTGCGAAAGCTGCCTTGCGGTTATTGGAAGTCCCCATGGGGCAGCGAAGGGCGGCTATAAGGCCAACAAGATGAACCGCAAGTGAAAATCACCCCCCTAAAACTGGGGGTGAAAATATGGCGGAAAACCGCAGTTTCTCGGGGGCTTGGCGGAGGGGGCTGACCCGGTT
>JAYVNC010000344.1:0-8432 GCA_043758655.1 Novosphingobium sp. | reverse complement strand
GCCGGCGCTGGCAGGGGTCGCGGTTAAGGATGGCTTTGCTTTTGCGACCGATAAGCAGGCGAAAATCATCGTTTTCCGCCCCGATGTTCAGGTCGGATCGCTGCACACCGGCGGGGTTGATGAACCCAATGCCGATTGGACCGCATTGGCGCGCACCAACATGCAAACGGCGTTCGATGCCGCCGCTGAAGCGCGCGAGGCAAACCTTACCTTCCTCGGTGATCCTGAAGGTGAGAATGCCAAGGTGCTCAACGATTTTCGCGGGCTGTTTCAGATCGTCTCGACCGAGGCGATGAGCCACGCGTTGTTTTTTGACCGCCTACCGACCAAGAAAATCATGCTTGCGACCCCAACCGATAAAGTCAAATGGAAGTTTGATTGGTCGCTGGGGGCCGATGCCAAAAAGCTCAAAGAAGTGACCGGCGCGGACTATGCGATGTTCATCTATACCCACGATGCTTATGGCGATACTGGGCGCAAGGTTGCCCAGCTGCTGATGGCGGGCATGTTCGGTGCCTATGTTCCGGCGGGCGTCCACATTGGCTATGCCGGCCTTGTCGATCTTGAGACGGGCGATATGGTTTGGCTTAACGCGGATATCCAGATGGGCGGCGATTTGCGCGAACAGACCGGCGCGGAAAAGCGGGTCCGGGAATTGATGCGCGGCTTCCCGAAGCGCGGAACGGTGCTGAGTTCAGTGGCCACTGCGAAGTAGCTGCGGCGAAGGTCGGGCCAATGGCGGCGCTCTTGCGAAAACTGATGCTTTTGCTCGCGGCGTTCAGCGTCGCGGCTGAGCCGGTGTTTGCGGCTGCGGCTGATGTCAAAGCGGCGGCAAAGACGGCGGTGGTCCAAGAAATCGCCGACGATGGAATTTACACCCCGCAGGACAAGGACGAGCGCGGCCTGTGGATGCAGGTTGAAAATGTTGAGCGCGAACTGAAAATCTCGCCACTGGTGATACGCGATCCTGTGCTCAACGCTTATGTTCGCTCGGTGCTATGCAAAACCATTGATGAAGCACGGTGCGCGCCGGTGCGTATCTACCTGATCCGCACGTCAGAATTTAACGCAACGATGATGCCTAACGGGGTGATGCAGGTCTATTCGGGGCTGCTCCTGCGCACCCAGAACGAAGCGCAGCTCGCCGCCGTGCTCGGCCACGAATATACCCATTATGCCAAGCGCCATACGCTCAAACTGTTCCGCGATGTTCGATCAAAAAGCAATTCGATGGTGTGGATGTCGATCCTCGTTGGCGGATTGCTCGCATCGCTGATGATCTTGCCCGGGTTGTTCCAGCACTCGCGTGAGATGGAGCAGGAATCGGATGTCGTCGGCCTCGGCCTGATCTCAAAGGCGGGCTATGATACCCGCGAAGCTTCGAAGGTGTGGGAACAGCTGCGCGAAGAAATGGATGCGACCGCGCTCGCCCGCAAAACCAAGTCTCGCAAGGACAAGGATCGCGGCATGTTCGCTGACCATCCTCCTACGGCGGAGCGGGTGAAGTATCTGGCGGCGTTGGCGGTGAACGATCCGGGCACTCCCGGCGCTTCAGGCGCAGCCGAATACGCGCGGACGATGGCACCATTTTGGGCCTCATTCGCCGATGATCAGATCAAGCAAAATGATTTTGGTGCCAGCGAATACCTGATCACCAGCTTGGCCAAAACTGGCTGGACGAGCCGGCTCTATTTCGCTCGCGCTGAACTTTATCGCCGCCGTGCGGGTGATGGTGATCTGGAAAAGGCGGTGGGCTATTTTGGCGAAGGCATTGCTGGCGATGGCAGCGTTCCCGAACTGTGGCGCGGACGGGGGCTCGCCTTGATTAAGCTTGGCCGCACGGCCGAAGGCAAAGCCGATCTCAACGAATATCTCAATCGGGCGCCCAATGCGTCTGATAAAGCAATGATCGCCATGATGGCAGGAGGATGATTATGCAGCATTTTGCACAGCGTTTTGGTCGCATGGGTTTGGCCGCCGCGCTGTTTGCGCTTCCCGTTGGGCAGGCGATGGCGGGTTGGAAGTTGGTCCCCCGTGCCACCCCGGTGAAGGTCGCCAAAAGCACGATGACCGTCACACCGGGTGAAGACTGGAATCGCGCTTCGCACCGTGCGAGCAAGAAGGGGGAGACTTGGACGCTCGACGGGCCGTCGCTCGGCGAGGTTTATTTCGCCGCCGCGCTGCTGCCGGGTGAAACCTTTTACAAGGACACCAACAAGAAGTTGAAGCCGCTGCCGGTGATGGGCAAAAACTTGGCTCTGACCGACATTCCCGAATTCTACGAAAGTTCGCAGCGCATTGCCTATAGCACCGCAGTGTATGAGATAACCGGGGTCGAACCGGCCAAATTCCTCGGCCAAGACGGCGTCAAGTTCACTTATAGCTTCGCAGTCGAAGGCAACCCGATGCAATACAAAGGTATGGCGCGGGCAACGCTGATAAAAGGCCAGCTCTATCTCATCAGCTTCGATGCCCCAGTGATCAACTTCTATGAGCGCGATCACGCCAAGGCCGAAGCGATCATGGACAGCGCACGGCTTTAATTTACCCGCTTACCGCTCAAAGGCATCGAGCCAAACACGCCTGCCTTAACGTCACCCGTCAAAACATCGCCATCAACCGTGGCGGTACAATCGAGCGTCATTGGCATTGGCACTTTCATGTCCATCGACCACGATAGCGTGTCGCCATCAACCTTGCCGCCAGCGATGTCCATCGCGCCCATGCCGCCGTTGAGCGAGCCGGAGAAAGTATCGCCATCAACCACAACGGTGAGGGTGCCGCCCTGATCGCCCATGGGCGACTTGACGCTGACTTCATAGGTTCCGGCAACTGACATGGTACTCTCCTTGGCGGGTTATTTGGTCGCGATTTGCACCGCGCTGGCGCGATTTGCAACGCAGATATAGCCGCTGTCAATTGCCCGTTGCAGGAGCGGGGGCGATCTCAACCGGCAGGCCGAGGCCTTTGAGCTGCGGCTCGACAACTTTGCGATCACCCACCACAACCACGACGAGCCCCGCCGGTTGGAGCCATGTCTTGGCCGCCGTATCGAGCGCCGTAGCGTCAATCGCATGGTAGCGGCTGGGCAACGCGGCGTAATAGTTGTCGGGGCGGCCGAGCCGGTCATTACCGATGATGGCTTGCAGCACCTGACCGTTGGTTTGAAAACGATTGGGCAGCCCACGCACATTACCATCAGTAACGCGGTTGAGCTCGGTTTGATCGACCGGTTTCTTGGCCGGGAAGGCAGCCATATCGGCCATCAACAGGCGAATCGATTCGCCGGTTTTGTCCGATTGAACCGGCGCTGAAACGGTGAAGCTGCGCGGGCCAACCGGCGATGGTACAGACGAGCGGACGCCGTAAGACCAGCCCTTGTCTTCGCGCAGATCCATGTTGAGGCGGCTGAGGAAGCCGTTGCCGAGCACCTCATTGGCGAGATCGAGCGCTTCCTTGCCTTGGTCGCGTCCGGTCAGCGGCAGCACCCGGCCAGCGATGATTACCGATTGCGGTGATCCGGGCCGGTCGATCAAAACGATGCGCGGGCGCGGGGCGGGAACGGGTGCATCAAGCGCCTTCACCGGGCGCGGACCAGCGGGGGCCTGCCAATTGCCGAACGCCGCCTCAAGCAGCGGCTTGAGCTGTGCCATCGTGACATCACCGACGACGGTGATGCGCGCGAGGTCTGGCCGCAACCACTTGGTATGCGCCGCGCGCAGCGCTTCGGGGCTGAGCGCGGTGATCGAGGCAGCGTTGCCGAGGCCATCAGAAGGCAGCCCATAGGGATGGGCATCGCCAAACAGGATTGGCCCGAGCGCGCGCGCGGCCAGCGCCGATGGAGTCGCCTCAACCTGCGCCAATTGCGACAACATCTGCGCCTTCACCCTTGATACCTCCGCGGGGGCGAACGCCGGATTGCGCGCTATATCTGCCATCAGCGCCAGCGATGGGGCGAGGTTGGCGCTAAGCGCGTTGAGCGTGATCGCGGACGAATCGAGCCCGGCACCCGCGCTAATCCCCGCGCCCAGCCGCTCCTGTTCCTCGGCGATCTGGGTTGAATTGCGTGTGGTGGTGCCTTCATCGAGCATTCCAAGCATCAGTGTTTGGGTTCCCGGCGTATCGAGCCGGTCAGCGCTGGTTCCGGCATCGAAGTTCAGGCTCATCATCACCTTGGGCACCGCGCTGCGCCGCGCGAGTGCGACCGGAATGCCGTTGGAAAGCGTGGTACGCTCGACTTCGGGGAAGGCGAGATCGCCAACAGCGGAGACCGGCGGTGCCACACGCGGCGGGCTTTTGGCCACCGCCGCAACCTTTTTGCGCGCATCCTTTGGCGGCGCAGGCGAAGTTGCCTCATCGCCCCATCCACCCATCGTCTCGCCGTTGAGCGTACGCGTTCCGGGGATGACGTTTACCGCGAGCACTGGGCGCGACAGCCACTTCGCCATCGCCGCCTGAACCTTCGCCGGGGTCATTGCGGCCAGTTCGGAAAGCTCCTTGCGGTAATGCTCAGGGTCATTCGAATAAAGCTGGCCCTCGGCGAGCGTTGCGCCCTTGCCAGCATCGCCGCCGACCAGTTCAAGCGCCTCGATCTGGCCGCTGACCAGCCGGGTTGCTGAGCGCCGCACCTCGTCTTCGCTTGGCCCTTCGGCAAGGAATTTGGCGATCACCGAATCGAACGCCTGTTCCGCTGCTGCGCGGCTGATCCCGGGTTTCACGTCCATGTTGGCGGACAGGAAGCTGACCTGTTCAAACGGCTGGATTGCGGCAGAAACGCTCACCGCCTGCTCGCTGCCGCGCACCAGCGCATTGTCGAGCCGCGAACTTGACAGCCCGCCGAGCACATCAAGCCCCACCTGCAGCGCCACAGTATCGGCATCATTAAGCCCCGGCCCGCTCCAGTTACGGGTAAGCTTCAGCGTTGGCACGGCATCGGTCATATTCACCGTGGCGGGGGCGGCGAGCGTTACCGGTCCGGCAACCACGCGCGGCGCTTCGGGCCCGCGCGGGATATTGCCGAACCATTTTTCGATCATCGGCCGGGCAGTGGCGGCATCAATATCGCCAGACAGCGCCAGCACAACGTTGTTCGGCGCGTAATTGTCGGTGAACCACTTGCGAACATCGCCAACGCTGGCGGCGTTAAGGTCTGCCATCGAACCGATGGTCGCGTGGCGGTAGGGGTGGCCAACCGGGAACAGCCCATCACCCACGGCATATTCCATCAGGCCGTAGGGCTGGTTATCGCCCTGCCGTTTTTCGTTCTGCACCACCCCGCGCTGCTTATCGAGCTTGTCTTGGCTGAGCGCGCCGAGCAGGTGGCCCATGCGATCGCTTTCCATAAAAAGCGCCAGATCAAGCGCGCCCTTAGGCACGGTTTCAACGTAATTGGTGCGGTCATACCAAGTCGAAGCGTTGGTCGCGGTTGATCCTGCGGCTTCTAGCGGGATGTCAAAATTGGGCACATTCTCCGATCCGCCAAAGAACAGGTGTTCGTAAAGGTGAGCAAAGCCGGTTTTGCCTTTGGGTTCGTGCTTCGATCCGACGCGGTAATAGAGGATCACGCCAACCACCGGTGCCTTGCGGTCGGTGTTGACCAGCACCGTCAGGCCATTGCTGAGGGTGAACTTTTCGTAAGGGATGTTCACCGAACGGACGAGGTCAGCCAGCGCGGCAGGCTGGGGTGCAGGCGCTTGCGCTGGCGCGGGTACAGGCACTGCTGGAGGTGGGGCGGAGGCGACTTTGGTGTTTGCTCCCGAACAACCCGCAACGGCAAGAGCGATCAGCGAAACGGCAAGCACTCGGCGCATAGGAAGCCTCTCAAAAACCGGGACACTTTGCCCGTCAATCGCGGCCAAACATGGCGGCTCAGCCCGCGCGGTCCAAGGTAATTCGACGAACAGCCCGCTGCGCCGTATCGGCGGCATTAGCGGCGCGGCTCAAGCGATAAAACGCGCCCACGCCGGGGCATCGGGGAGCGGATTGTTTGCCGGCGACCATTGCTGCTCCATCAGCGCGCGGGCTGCGGCTTCGTCCATTCCCAAATGATCGCGGTTATAGCGATAGAGGAATGCCGCGACGCGCCAGTTCATGATGCAATGGACGTGCAATGGCATTGCGCCGGCTTCAAGCGCGGCAACAAAGGCGTCAAAGTGCGCGTCAGTCGGCGCATCAAACGGCACCGGGATATGCGTGTAGGCAATCCCTGCATCGGCGAGCAATCCAGCCTCATTCGCCAGCGCTTCGGGGTGCTCGGCAAGCGCCAGATTGATAACATGGCGCACACCGATTTGGGCAAGCCGGGGAACGTCATCGGCGGTGATCCGGCCTGAGGTAGTGACCTCCTCGGTCATGCGCTGCCATGCGCGGATGTCGTCAAGATTGTCCATAACCGCCTCCTAGCATTTGCCGCGAGCTGCGCCTATCTTTCGTAAGATACCACGCTCCAGGAGGCTCAAGACCATGTGCGATGATTTTACCCTGATTGCCGACGAAGCAGCGCTTTCACGGCGGCAATTCGGGCTGATGAGCACCGCAGCTGCGACCTTAGCGGTGGTAGCGAGCTCAGCCGGTTCGGTGCTGGCGGCAACGAGCGGTGGCTTAAGCGAATCGATGGTTTCGGTGACTACGCCTGATGGTGTGGCCGATGCCTTTTTCGTCCATCCCCCCAAGGGCAAGCACCCCGGCGTGATCTTGTGGCCCGATATAGGCGGGCTGCGCGATTCGTTCAAGGAAATGGCGCGGCGGCTCGCGGGGCATGGCTTTGCTGTGCTTGCGGTGAATCATTACTATCGTGGCGCGAGGGCACCGGTGCTCGATAGCTTTTCGCAGTTCCGCACGCCTGAGGGCATGGCTAAGCTCAAGCCGCTGATCGCAGGGGTCAATCCGGCGACAACTGTGCGAGATAGCAAGGCCTTTGTCGCCTGGCTTGATGCCCAGAAGTCGGTCAACAGCACGCGCAAGATCGGCAACTACGGCCACTGCATGACCGGATCCTACACCGTCCGCGCAGCCGCAGCAGTGCCCGCGCGCATCGGTGCGGCGGTATCGCTCCATGGCGGCGGCTTGGTTGGCCCCGCCGCCGATAGCCCTGACAAACTGCTCGCCAGCACCAAGGCCAGCTTCCTGTTCGCCATCGCCCGCAATGATGATGCCAAGGCTCCGACCGACAAGGACGGGCTCAAAGCTGCGGCCAAGGCTGCAAATCGCTCCGCCGAGGTTGAGGTTTACAAGGCTGACCACGGCTGGACCGTGCTCGATTCCCCCTCTTATGATAAGCCTGAGGCCGACCGTGTATTTGGCCGGATGCTTGCCCTTTTCTCAAAGCTTTAGGGAACTTGCACAAGGCGGCGGGCGTTACCATATTTCGCAGCATCAGCGATGGAGTACCCCGATGACCGACACTACCAATCTGACCGACGCCGAGTGGCGCGAACGCTTGACGCCTGAACAGTACCACTGCCTGCGCGAAGCTGGCACCGAACGGGCTTTTACCGGCAAGTATGATGGCAACAAGGCGGACGGCATGTATCGTTGCGCAGGCTGCGGCGAGGAGCTGTTTGATGCTGGCGCCAAGTACAATTCGGGCTCAGGTTGGCCGAGCTATACCGCGCCGGTCGATGGCGCGTCGGTTACCGAAATCCGCGATTCCTCGCACGGCATGACTCGCACCGAAGTGCGCTGCGCCAAATGCGAAGGCCACTTGGGCCATGTCTTCCCCGATGGTCCGGGGCCAGAAGGCCTGCGCTATTGCATCAACAGCGCATCGCTGGAATTTGAACCGAAGGCGTGAGTCCTCTCCATTCACGAGAGGAATTAGTAGGCGCAACAAATCCATTAACGCTGCGTTCTAAATCGCATAGTATCACGCGCAGAGTATCACGGTAGGCGAATGGCGATTTTCGCGCGCTGGTTGAGAGGGGTTGGGTTTGCACAATGGCACAAAACGCCATGAGGCGCCGTTTGGCATCATCGGGATCGCCGCCGCCTCCACCGCCCCCGCGCTCGGGCGGCAAGCCGCCATTTGCAGGCGACAAGCTTCCTCGCAGCCGGTTCAAACGTTTTTTGATCTGGTGCATCGGGCTGGGATTGCTGGCGCTGCTGTTCCTCTCCATCGCGGTTGCAGTAACCGCGCGGAGCCTTCCCGGCTACGATCAACTCAAGACCACACAGCAAGGCCAGATGATTGAGGTTCGCGCGCGCGATGGCAGCGAACTGTTCAATCTGGGGCCAAGTTACGGCAAATGGGTATCGATTGGCGAGGTGCCGAAGGTAATGCAAGATGCGATGGTCTCGGTAGAGGACCGCCGTTTTCGCTCACACATCGGAATTGATCCGTTTGGCCTCGCTCGCGCAGGTTATATGGCGATGACTACCCAGAAAGGGCTGCGCGCTACCTCGACGATTACACAGCAGCTGGCGCGTAACCTATT
>JAYVNC010000343.1:0-2739 GCA_043758655.1 Novosphingobium sp. | reverse complement strand
CAGTCAGCACCCGCAGCATCGACCGCGCGTACTTCTTCGCCCAGCCGCGCGAAATCGGCAGAGAGGATCGAAGGGGAAATCAGGGGGGCTACCATGATGGCATTTGGCCTTATCAGCCTATCCGGGAGCGACAAGGCAGCGCGCGCGCTTATCCACACTGCGCAGGCTATTTACCGCCCGGAAACGCAGCGAATTCAGCAAAACCTTCGATATCTGAACCAATCACCACCCGCTCGCCAACGATGAGCCACGCATGCGCCTCAAATCCCTTGGCGGGCGTAGTGCGGGTGCCAAGCCTGATCGACGAGGCAATTCCGCTTCGCGACAGCCACCGCTGCGCCGCCATTGCCTGAATCAGGCAGTCTGATCGCCAAGGCAATCGGCGGGCGACGCGCGGAATAAGAGCGGCCACACGATCAATAAGGGCCGCGTCTTGGTCTATTGCGAGTGAGTTGCCGCGACCTTTGGGCAACAATTCGCCCCTGAGCAGATCGCCCGCATCCAGCTTGCCATGCCGGACACGGGCCAGCGCGAGTTCGCACCCGGCGCGAAACATCGCTGGCCATAACGCGGGGCCGGCTTTGAGAACCTTCATCAGAACTTGCAGACAGTCCGGCACGTGTTGCCCCTTTTGCCAGCCGCACAATCGCCCCGGCCTTTCGCGGATAGGCCGAGCCCAAGCTCCAGCGCAAGGCCCAGCGCGCCTTGCACTCGCGCAAGTGCGCTTGTACCCGGCCAAGCATTCAGGCGGCGGTGTGCCTATGCAACGGGATCAAAAGTTGAGCGGAATTGCAGCCATAATTCGCTTTGATGGCGGCCCGGTGGAGCCCGGCGGCATCGAGGCTATGACCGCAGCCATGGCCTATCGCGGGCTCGATGGTATCTCCCACTGGGCGCGGGGTCCGGTGGCGCTTGGCCACTGCACGATGCACGCCACCGCCGAATCATTTGATGCCGCGCAGCCCTTGACCAATGAGGACGAAAGTTTGATCCTTGTGCTCGATGGTTGGCTCGCCAATTGGAAAGAGCTGCGTAGCGAGCTGCTTTCACGCAATGTAGTGCTACGCAATCGCTCCGATGCCGAACTGGTCCTGCGCGCCTATGAGCTGTGGGGCGATGATTGCCCAAAGCATATTGATGGCGATTTTGCCTTCGTGATTTGGGATGCGCGAAAGCAAGAAGCGTTCTGCGCGCGCGATCATGCCTCGATGCGGCCGCTGCACTATCACTGGGATGGCAAACGATTGATCGTTGCTTCGGACATTACCGGTGTGCTCGCGGCGCCGGGCGTGGAACGGCGACCAAACCGAGCCGTCATCGCCCAATATATGGCTGACGAATGGTATAGCGAGAACGAAACGATCTGGTCCGGTGTCATGCGCGCGCTTCCGGCTTCTTGGATGCGGTTCAAATCTGGCAGCGTACAAAGTGGCATTTACTGGGCGCCTCCGCTCGAGGTGAGCATTCGTTACAAACGCGACGAAGACTATTTTGACCACTACCGCGCGCTGTTCGAAGATTGCGTCCGGCGCTCTTCGCGCAGCCACGCCCCCTTGGGCTGTGAGGTCAGTGGCGGGCTCGATTCGTCAGCCGTTTTCGCCATGGCGCATCATTTGCAAAGCAAAGGCCAGCTCGCCGCACCTTCGGTCAAAGGCTACACGCTCAAGTTCGACGAGCAGAACAGCGCGGCTGATGAAGTGGCCTATGCCCGTGCCGTGGCGCAGCATATCGGCGGTGAAGTCGCGGAAATTGCGCCTTTCTTTCCCGACACCACATGGTTCGAAACGCGAGCCCAAGCGGACCAGGATATGCCCCCCTATCCAAGTAGCGCGTTGATGATAAACATTGGCGCGGCGCTGGTCGCCGGTGGCAGCCGGGTAGTGCTCAACGGCACTGGCGGCGATGAATGGGCGTGGGGCAGCCCGCTTTACTATGCTGAACACCTGGCTGCGCGCGAATGGTCAGGGTTCTACCACAGTCTGCGAAATGACATTGCTTGCATGGGGCTGCGCGGTGCTACGTCGCGAGCATGGCGTTACGGCATAGCGCCGAGCTTGCCCCGACCGCTGCTGGACCTGCGTCTCAAGCTGCTTGCCGCCAAGGGCCAGCGTCCAGACTGGCTTTCGGCCGAACTGCAGGCGTTGCTAGCGGAAAGCCGCGCCGCAGTGGACACTTCTGCGGTATTTCGTATCCCTGCGCGGGCTCGTCGGGATATGCGTTCACTACTCGATAATTGCTTCATCGGAATATCGCGCGACATTGGTGCGCGGCAGTGCGCCCGCAGCGGGTTTGAGCGCCGCAGCCCGATGTATATGCGCCGCTTCATCGAATTCGCCTTCGCCACGCCTGAGCGGATCAAGTTGCGCGGGAAAACGCCCAAGTATACCCACCGCAAGGCCCTTAGTGGATTACTTCCAGATTTAGTGACAAACCGCACGACAAAAGCCGATTTTTCCATCGCTTTTACCCGGCAAATTGACGCAATGGAAAATCTTCTGGTTGATGTTTTGCCGCAAAATGGCGCTGGATATCTCGATCAAAATGGTGTAGCCGACCTGTACAACAGATACCGCGCATCCCCCGGAGCAGGAAGCCAAATTTGGCAATTGTGGGGTATTTTCGGATGCGAAAGTGCGATACGGAAGACCGAATAGATTGCCTGCTTGGGGCTGTGTTATCTAAATACGAAGGAGAATTTGCAGTGACGAATATTAAGCGGGATATCGTTGAGAGCGGTTC
>JAYVNC010000342.1:0-8605 GCA_043758655.1 Novosphingobium sp. | reverse complement strand
GCTGCTATCGTCAGCGATGGTCACCTTCATCGCATTCTACACAAAATCGAGCCGCGAATTTTCGCGCGTGGGATTTACCCTAGGTGTGCTGATCGCCGGACTGGCGATCCCGTGGCTGCGAATGCAGATGCCAGCCTTTGTCGCATGGCGCTGTGGGCGCAGGATTATCAACGAGCTGGTGATCGACGATGGCGGCCCACCGGTCGATCTGCCCGATGCCCGTCATGCGGATGCCGCCCGGCTCGGGCTGTCCCCTGATTCTTCCGATCCTGTGGCGCTGGACCGAATCGGCGGCCTGCTGCGCAATTTTGACAAGGTTATCATCACCTGCCTGCCCGAACGCCGCGCGGCCTGGTCGATGATCTGCAAAGGCACGGCGATTTCCGGCGAGGTGATCGATGATACGATTGCCGAACTGGGGGCAATGGGTGCGCGTGTAGCCGGTGGCCGCGGGTTGCTGCTGGTCTCGATCGGGCCTCTGGGGCTGCGATCGCGGGCGATGAAACGCTTGTTCGATGTCGCGGTTTCCGCCGGAGTGATCGTGGCGCTATCGCCGCTGTTGCTGGTGGTTGCGGTGGCGATTGTTGTTTCCGATGGCGGACCCGCATTGTTCGTCCAGCGGCGTGTCGGGCGCGGCAACACGTTCTTCAACGTGATGAAGTTCCGCTCGATGACGGTATCGCGCGCCGATAACGAGGGCGGGGTTTCAACCGCACGTGACGACGCCCGGATCACGCGAATTGGCACCTTTATCCGCCGTACGAGCATCGATGAATTGCCGCAGCTGTTTAATGTGCTGGTCGGAAACATGTCGATTGTCGGCCCTCGGCCGCACGCCATTGGCAGCCAGGCGGGTGAAAAACTGTTTTGGGAGGTCGATTCGCGATACTGGCTGCGTCATGCCCTGAAACCGGGGATGACCGGCCTGGCCCAGGTGCGCGGCCTGCGCGGCGCAACCGATCACGAATCGGACCTGGCGGACCGTCTCAACGCCGATCTTGAATATCTCAACGGCTGGTCAATATGGCGCGATATCGCCATTCTGCTGGCAACGTTAAGGGTAGTTGTTCACGATAAAGCCTATTGAGTAGTGGCAAAGCCAGTCGTTTCGCGCGCCTGCTTTTCCCTTTGCCAAACGGTCATTGTGCTATGCAACAATACGTGTTATCCCAAAGGTAACGCACGGCTTTTACTCTTTAAAAGCCGGATAAATGCGATGTGATCGATTCGGGCGCTGATTGCTAGGACGGCGAAACGGGTGGACTATGATGTTCCTCCTGTGTTAACCGTAGTTTATTACGTACACGGAGGCCACAAGTGACCAGTCAGATTATTGCAATGCTCGCAGCTTCGGGTTTCGTGTTGGCCGGTGTCGCCAGTGCTGAGGCCACGCGCTCTTCGGCTGCCATCCCCCTTGCCATATCGGCTGAGGGCGCGACAGGCGGCGATTGCCTCGTCAACGTATCGCGCTCGGCTGAAGGCGGCGTGTTCAACGTGACCAAGTCGATCCTCAAGGACGGCAGCTGTGTTTGCAATGTTTCCACTGGGCCTAGCGCAAGCAACGGCCCCGCTGAAGATCAGGTTTCGGCTATTGTAACCGGTCGTTCGTGCGCCGATGCGCCGCTCGCCGGTGAAGCTACCGGCGCGGCTGTTGGCGGCGGCGGTTCGTTCCTTCCAATTCTACTCGGCGTTGTCGCTGCAGGCGGCGCTGCGGCAGCAGCTGGTGGCGGCGGTGGCGGTGTTACTTCGGGTCTTACGGGCGCCAGCAGAGGCTGACCGGACTCGGGTACGGATTATCGGCCGATAGTAAAATCGGCAAGATCAGCCCCCTTCGGTTCGGAGGGGGTTTTTCTTTGGCAAGTGAATTTTTGTAGGGGGGTGTCAGCTTGCAGTTCGCCGATCGTACGACTGCACGCCATTCCGCCTTCGCCGCGATCCTGCTGGCTGCTGCGCTCGGGCTGGGAGGCGGCGGGTCTCCTGCGCCGATGGCCGAAATTGCATTGCAATGTTTTTCGGCGGTTATCGTTGCCGCTTGGCTGCTGACATCGCGCGCGCCTCCTCCATTCGTGACGGCCGACCGCAGCGTATGGAGCATCGCCGGGCTGATTCTGGTTTTGCCGCTGGTTCAGCTTATCCCTTTGCCGCCAATTTTGTGGCACGCGCTTAAAGGGCGTGAGCTTGAACAGGCTGCACTCGCATTGGTCGGCGCGCAGAATAGCTGGCGGCCTTGGTCGGTACTTCCAACGCGCACCCTGTCTTCGTTGCTGGTAATGATCCCGGCGGTTGCCATGCTGATTATGGCATCGAGCCTGCCGCGCGGCGGCCGCGCGGTGCTGGTGGCGGTGGCGGCCGGCATGGCTGTGCTGAGCCTGATAATCGGTGCGGGTCAGATGTCGGGGGGTTATGGCAATCCGCTGCGTTTCTATTCGCCTGATCTTGAATATCTCAACGGCTTTCAGGCCAATCACAACAGCACCGCCGATATCCTGCTGATCGGCATAGTGGGGTTTGCCGCCTCACTGCGCGAATACGCCGCTTTTCGTCCGCGCAGCAGGCTCACCCCTGCGTACCGGCTAGCCGCAATTGCGATAATGACGCTGTTGCTTTCGTTCGGCGTGTTTCTAACCGCTTCAAGGATGGGGATGCTGCTCTTGCCGGTCGCCTATCTTGGGGTTTTGTGGCTCGTCTGGCCGCTGCTCAAATTTGATCGGCGCAGCGCAAGCGTTGCCGGATTGGCTGCATTGCTGGTGCTGATGATTGCGACCTATCTGGCTTTGCACAATCACGTGATTGAGCGCGTTCTGACACGGTTCGATTTTGTCGGCGAATACCGCCCGCAAATCTGGCGTGACACGGTCTTTGCGATCGGCCAGCATCTGCCATGGGGATCGGGAATGGGTACTTTCGTGCCGGTTTTTGCCGCTGGCGAGCGGCTTGAGGCGGTGGGGGCGACTTTCCCCAACCGCGCGCACAATGATTACCTCGAACTGTTGCTTGAAGGCGGCGTGTTTGGCGCGATGCTGTTCGTCGCGGTGGCGGTGATAGTCGGTGCCGCCGCGCGCCGTGCGCTCAAGCGGCCGCCCGCAGGTTCGCGCGGCCAAGTTGTTTTTGCCATTACTGTACTCGCCGTGATTGCGCTGCACTCACAAGTGGATTACCCGTTGCGGTCAATGTCGTTGGCCTTCGTCGCGGCAATTTGCGTGGGGCTGCTGATGCCCGTACCGGGCAAAAGTGAAGCAAGGGGTGGAAATGCTTGATCGTGTCGAACCGCGCCGTTTGGGCGCAGTTTTGTTCATGGCCGCAGTGATGCTGGTCTTGGCTGGCTGCACCGAATCGAGCGGGAGCAGCCCTCTGCCCAAAGGCCAAGCCGCCTATAGCACGATCCCTGAAAAGGCTGACAATGGCGAGCAAAGCGAGAAGATGCGCGCGGGCGACCGGCTGTCGATCAAGATTTTTGGCGAACCTGAACTCAGTTCCGACAATTACCGCGTCGATGCCATCGGTTTTCTGCAGATGCCTTTGGTCGGCGAACTGATCGCCGGCGGCCAAAGCCCGCGCGAACTGAGTGCCGAAATCACGCGGCGGCTCGCGGCCAAATATGTGCGCGATCCGCAGGTGGCAGTGTCAATCATTGATCGGCCGCGCTCTACCTTCACCGTTGAGGGCGATGTCGAATCGCCGGGCGTGTTCGAGGCCAACCCGGAAACCACACTGTTAACCGGGCTCGCTCAGGCCAAGAGCCCGAAGCGCACCGCCAAACTCGATGAAGTTGCGGTATTCCGGTCGATCAACGGTCAGCGTGCAGGTGCGCTGTTCAACCTTACCGATATCCGCCGCGGTCGCGCGGCTGATCCGCAAATCCTTGCCGGCGACAAAATCGTTGTTGGCAAGTCGTCATCAAAACAAGCCTGGCGTGATTTCCTTGAAGCCGCCCCTGTTTTCAACGCCTTCAGATTCTACTGACCCGAGCCGGAAAGGTCCTTCATTGGCCACGACAATGCCTTTTGACAGCGCCAGCCGCCCGTCGAACTACGATTCTGGATTGAATGAGGATTCGGGCGTCTATGGGGTTCAGCCCAGCAACGCATTCGATTTTCGCTATGTCGTGGCAACGATCCGCGCCAATCTGCTGCTGATTGCGGCGATTATAATCGGTTTTCTGGCTATCAGCGTGATCTATACCATGCTGCAAACCCCGCGTTACACTGCGCGGACCACGATCCAGATCAACAGTTCAACCGCTCGGGTTATGGGCGCCGATCAAGATGAATCGCAGCAGGTAGCTTACGATTACGATACCGATCGCTCGATCAAGACGCAGATCGAAGTTCTCAAGAGCCGGGCGCTTGCCCAGCGCGTGGTGCAGAAACTCAAGCTGGCCGGGAACAGCAGGTTCATGGCCTCGCAGGAAGTCGGCGCGTTTCCGCCGGGAACCTCACCCAAGGTTCTGGTTGATGTCGCCACCAGCCTGGTCGCCGCAAACCTGAGCGTAACGCTGCCAACCGATTCGCGCATCGCGGTGATCTCATGGAACAGCACCGATCCCGAAATGTCCGCGACCATCGCCAATGCCTATGCTGCTGAATTCATTCAGGTCGATCTCCAGCGCAAATTTGATTCTTCGGCCTATGCCCGCAACTTCATTTCTGACCAGCTGGCACAGACCAAACAGCGCGTCGAAGATTCGGAGCGCGCACTCAATGCCTACTCGCGTGAGGCGGGTCTGATCAGAACCCGCGACGCGATGAATATGGGCGGCGACCAGAACGGCAACAAATCGGGCGGATCATCGGTAACCACCACCAGCCTGCTGCAGATCAACTCTGCGGCTAACGAAGCCACGGCGCGAAGGATCGCTGCCGAGGGCCAGTGGCGCGCGGCGGCGAACACGCCAGCGATGTCTACCAAACAGGTGCTAGACAGCGGCGCAGTCACTGATCTTCTGTCACAAAAGGCTAAGATTCAGGCCGATCTTGAGCAGGACCGTGCTCGACATCTCGACGATTATCCCACGGTGAAGGCCAAGCGCGAAGAGCTGGCGTCGTTGAATCAGCAGATCCAGCAAGTCTCAACCAACGTACGCAATGGCATTCATGCCGAATATTCAGCGGCGCTCGAAACCGAAGCCAAGCTGAAGGCGCAGGTCGATCATCTGAAAAATGCGACCCTGTCTGAACAGGATCAGACAGTGCAATACGGATTGCTGGCGCGCGAAGCGGATACCAACCGCGAGGTTTATGACGGACTTCTGCAGCGCTTCAAACAGCTCAATGCCTCCGCCGGGATCAGCCTGAGCAACATCGCTGTGGTCGATAACGCGCAGGTTCCCGATGGTCCCTCGTCGCCCAATCTGTTCAAGAACCTGTTAATGGCGCTGTTCATGGGCGCTGCGCTGGCCGCCGCATCGGTGTTCTTCAAGGATCAGTTCGACGATTCAATCCGAATTCCGGAAGATGTCGAGAACAAGCTGTCGCTCTCACTGCTTGGCGTGGTTCCGCGCAGCGAGGGTGAAGAGCCAGCCGAAGCCCTGCTTGATCCGAAATCACCCATGTCTGAAGCCTACAATTCGCTGCGCGGCTCGCTGCTCTATTCGACCAGCGAGGGTCTTCCGCACGTCACGCTCGTCACCAGCGCGCAGCCATCTGAAGGCAAGACCACCAGCGCCATGGCGATTGCCGCCAGCTTTGCCCGGATGGGCAAGCGGGTGCTGATTATCGATGCTGATATGCGGCGGCCATCGCTGCACAAGCAGATTGGGTATTCTAATGATCGCGGCCTATCATCGCTGCTGACATCGCACGATCCGATCTCGAGCGTGACCTTGCCTTCACGGCAGGAAGGCATGTCGATTCTGCCTTCTGGTCCGATTCCTCCAAGCCCAACCGAACTGATTTCAACCCCGCGCATGGAAGCTATTCTGCGCGAGGCTGCGGGTATCTATGACGTCGTTGTGATCGACAGCCCGCCAATCCTTGGCCTCGCCGATGCACCAACGCTGTCGGCGCTGGTCGACGGCGTGATCTTTGTTGTTGAGGCTGATCGCAGCCGCCGTGGCGCGCTGAAGATGGCACTGCGCCGCTTGCGGTCTATGCGGCCAATCCTGCTCGGTGCAATCCTGACCAAGTTTGATCCGCTCAAGGCAGGCAACCGTTACTCAGAATACTATGGCTACGATTACTACCAGTACAACAGCGATACCCCGGCCGCCTGAGCCGGTGCGGCGGGGTAGCCAGCGGAACGACGGGGCCAAGCTGGCCAGTCTGGCGGCATGTTTGGTTTTCGCGGTGCTGAGCCTCGGCAACGGAATTGATCGGCAGGCGGCGAGCAGCCCGCAGCTGGCAGCAAAAGTTCCGGCGCTGTTTGCCGATCAGGCGCTGATTGCACGCGGCGAGGCTGCGCTTAATTCGGGGCACCTGATCGCCGCCTATGAAGATGGCGTCGATGCGGTGCGGCGATCACCGGTTGACCCTTCAAGTTCGGCGCTGCTCGCTTCTGCCCGGCTCGGACTCAATGATCCTGAAGGTGCCCAGCGCGCCTTTCGTGTGGCGGGGCAAATGGGCTGGCGGGTGCCGCTGACCCAAGCTTACTGGATGCAACAAGCCATCTCGGCGGATAACCTTACCGTCGCCGCCACCCGGATGGATGCACTGCTGCGGCAGCACCCTTGGGTACTAGGCCAGCCCGGCATCCTCGCGCCGCTCGAAAACAATCCTGCCGGACGCGCGGCGATTGCCAGCCGGTTGATGGCGGCGCCAACGTGGCTTTCATCCTATGCTTTCAACGTCGAAGGCTTGTCAGCCGAGGTCATCAGCCAGCGCGCTCAGGTGCTTGGGCTACTGGCTGCACGCGGTCTTCGGGTCGGTTGCGACATGGCCGCGCCGCCAACAAACCGGCTGGTCGACACCGGCCGCATTGCCGAGGCGCAGGCGCTGTGGCGCAGCCAGTGCCTCGAAGCCGGAACTGCAATCCCTGCTGATCCCGAATTTGCCTACCTTCGGATAGGCGGCGCGCGGACCTATTTTGAATGGGATCTGCTGGGCAGTGCCGATGTCGGCGTGGTGATCGTGCCGGGCAGCAAAGCCCCCGTGCAGCAGCTTGAAATCCACAATGGTTCGCCGTTTACCCGGCAGGTGCTGCACCAGCTAATCGTGCCTTCGCCGGGGCGCTATCGCCTGTCGTGGCTAGCTGCGACGACCGACGGCAAAGCATCAAATCAGGCGCTCGTTGAGCTTGGCTGCCGACAGGGCCCGGTTCAGCGGCTGGTTCCAATCGCCAGTGGATCGCTGTGGCATGCCGATGTCGTGATTGGCGGTGATTGCCCGGTTCACATGCTGACCGTCTCGGTGCTCCCCGGGCCCGGCGATCTGCGCTTGGGCTCGATCCGGTTGGACCCGGCGGATTAACCAAGTCTGATTTCATTTTCTGTGCGAAAGCACAATCGCGCTTCACGCCGCCCCGGAATTCTGCCTATATCGCGGTGATCGGCATAGACCGACCGACTTGGGCAAGGAGAAGAGATCCATGGCACGCGTAGCAATCGTAACCGGCGGCACCCGCGGTATAGGGCAGGCTGTTAGCCTCGCACTCAAGGATGAAGGCTTCACCGTCGTCGCCAACTATGCGGGCAATCAGGATGCAGCCCGCGCATTTACGGACGCCACTGGGATCCTCGCCTATCGCTGGGATGTCGGCGATCATGAGGCCTGCATCCACAACTGCAATGAAATTGCCTCGGTCGTCGGACCAATCGACGTGGTGGTCAACAATGCCGGCATCACCCGCGATGGCGTGCTCCACAAGATGAGCTTTGATGACTGGAACGACGTGATGCGCGTCAATCTGGGCGGCTGCTTCAACATGGCCAAGGCAACCTTCCCCGGCATGCGAGAGCGCGGCTGGGGCCGGATCGTCAATATTGGTTCGATCAACGGACAGTCAGGGCAATATGGCCAAGTCAACTATGCCGCCGCGAAATCTGGCATCCACGGCTTCACCAAAGCTCTGGCTCAGGAAGGCGCAAAGTTCGGCATTACCGTAAACGCCATCGCGCCGGGTTATATTGACACCGACATGGTCGCCGCTGTTCCCGCCCCCGTGCTCGAAAAGATCGTCGCCAAAATCCCGGTTGGGCGGCTCGGGCAAGCAAGCGAAATTGCGCGCGGCGTGGCCTATCTGTGCTCGGAAAACGCCGGGTTTATCACCGGTTCGACGATGAGCATCAACGGCGGGCAGCATATGTATTGACGGATGATGTCGCGCGATACCCTTCGACAGACTCAGGGTGAGCGGGTGTGGTGTGTATTCCAATTATCCCAAAGTCCGCTCATACTGAGCCTGTCGAAGGGTATCGCGCGACCCCAACGCACTATGATAACCCCCTACCACCCCCCGGTTAAACGCTCGGTCGAGATTGCCGGACACAAGACTTCGATCAGCCTTGAGCCGCTGTTCTGGGATATGCTCAAAGCCGCCGCCGTGGCTGAGGGGATTCCGCTGAACGCTTTGATCGCACGCATTGACGCGGAACGGATCGCGGCGGAATTTCCGCCTGGTTTGGCGGGGGCAGTCCGGCTTTGGTTAGCCGCGCGCTTCAACGGATAAACCG
>JAYVNC010000341.1:0-2756 GCA_043758655.1 Novosphingobium sp. | reverse complement strand
CCTCAGAAGCGCCAACCGAGAGGCAAGTTCTCTTGAGGTGAAATCCGAACATGAACCGCGATGGATGCTGAAACAAGTTCAGCATGACGTGGTGGTTTGGTGGGTATAGGACGGCTAGAATGACGACCGAACTCGCCTTCATTGATGCCCTGCGCGCAATGGCAACCCACCCCGCCGCGCGTGGCTTAATCGACGATGCCGCAGTGCTCGACCTAGGCAGCGAAACCCTTATCCTCACCCATGACATGCTGGTCGAAGGCGTGCATTTCCTCCCCCGCCAAGACCCGGCAGACGTCGCCTGGAAACTCGTCGCGACCAATATGTCTGATCTTGCCGCCAAGGGTGCCGAGCCGGTTGGGGTGCTGCTGGGCTATATGCTGGGCCACGATAACGCCCGGTTTCTGGTGGGGTTTGAAGAAGCGCTCACCGCTTACAACGCCCCGTTGCTCGGCGGCGATACGGTCGGCGGTAACGGCCCGCAGGCGCTCGGCTTAACTGCTATAGGACGTGCCACGCACCGCCCTGTGCCATCCCGTTCGGGCGGCCGCGAAGGCGACACATTATGGATAACCGGACCAGTCGGCGCGGCGATGATCGGACTTGAGGCTCTGCAATCCGGCACCGGCGACAGCCTCGCCTGTCGCCGCCCCACGGCCCTATTGCGCGAAGGCCAAGCCCTCGCCCCGCATGTCACCGCGATGATGGATGTATCGGACGGCCTGCTGCTCGATGCCATGCGCATGGGCAAGGCCAGCGGCGTCACCTTTGCCATCGACAGCCAGGCCGTGCCCATCGCCACCCCCGAAGCCCGCCGCGCTGAGGCCTTGCGCTGGGGGGACGATTACCAACTGCTATTCACCCTGCCCGCAGGCACCACCCCGCCAATCGCAGCGACTCGCATCGGTGAAGCGATCCCCGCGCAAGAAACCCCGCTTTTGCTCGACGGAAAGGCCCTGCCTCCCAGCGACAGCCCCGGATTCGAACATCGCTAGGCAAAAACCGGGACAAATCCGCCGAATTGCACTTGCGCCCACCCGTTTGCCCCGATAGCGCCCCGCACGTGAACCCGCCAATCCAAGGCGGGACGCTTTTTTGATGAACTAAAATAGGAGGGGCATCGCGTGAATTCCGTCACCATAGCCATTATTCTGGGACTAGTCGCAGTCGTTTACGGCGCGCTCACCAGTCGCTGGGTGCTGAGCCAATCGGCCGGCAACGATAAGATGAAAGAAATTGCCGCCGCGATTCAGGAAGGCGCGCAAGCCTATTTGAAGCGCCAGTACACTGCCATTGGCATCGTCGGCGTTATCGTCGCGGTCATCGTCGCGGTATTCCTCGGCAAGATTTCGGCGATTGGCTTTGTTATCGGTGCGCTGCTTTCGGGCGTTGCCGGTTTCATCGGCATGAACATTTCGGTCCGCTCAAACGTCCGCACGGCTGCTGCTGCGCAGGTCGGCTTGCAGAATGGATTGACCTTGGCGTTCCGCGCTGGTGCGATCACCGGTATGCTGGTGGCGGGCCTCGCGCTCCTCGCGATTGCGGTGTTCTATTACTACCTCACCGATGTAGCTGGCTATTCGGTCGGCGGCAGCGATCGCACCGTGGTTCAGGCGCTCACCGCGCTGGCCTTTGGTGCTTCGCTGATCTCGATCTTCGCGCGTCTCGGCGGCGGCATCTTCACCAAGGCGGCTGACGTCGGTGCGGATCTTGTCGGCAAGGTTGAAGCAGGCATCCCTGAAGATGATCCACGCAACCCTGCGGTTATTGCTGATAACGTCGGCGATAACGTGGGTGATTGCGCCGGTATGGCGGCCGATCTGTTTGAAACCTATGTCGTCACCGTCGGTGCGACCATGGTGCTCACCGCGCTGCTGTTCAAGGACGCGGCGAACCTTACCGCGCTGATGTCACTGCCGCTGCTCATCGGCGGCGTCTGCATCGTAACCTCGATCATCGGCACCTACTTCGTTCGCCTCGGCAGCGGAACCAACATCATGGGCGCGATGTACAAGGGCTTTTTGGTCACTGCCGTGCTTTCGGTCGGTGCAATATGGTGGGCGATCAGCCATTCGCTGGGCGGCGATATGCAAGCGGTCACCACCTATTCCAGCCTCGGCAAGGAATTCAGCGTAACCGGGCAAATCCTGTTCTATTGCTCGCTGCTTGGTCTGGTCATCACCGGGCTGATCATCTGGATCACCGAATATTACACCGGCACCAATTACCGCCCGGTGCAATCAATCGCCAAGGCTTCGGAAACTGGCCACGGCACCAACGTTATTCAGGGCCTCGCGATTTCAATGGAATCGACTGCGCTGCCAACGCTGGTGATCTGCGCAGGCATCATCATCGCTTACCAGCTCGCTGGGCTGATGGGCATTGCCTATGCCGCAACCGCAATGCTGGCGCTCGCCGGAATGGTCGTGGCGCTTGATGCTTATGGGCCTGTGACGGACAACGCCGGCGGCATTGCCGAAATGGCCGGTCTTGATGATGACGTTCGCAAGAAGACCGACGCGCTTGATGCCGTGGGTAACACCACCAAGGCCGTGACCAAGGGCTATGCCATCGGTTCGGCCGGCCTCGCCGCGCTCGTGCTGTTCGCCACCTTTACGGCGGATCTTCGCGAGTTCTTCGGCGGACTGACGGTCGATTTCAGCCTTGAGAACCCCTATGTCATCGTCGGGCTGCTGCTCGGCGCGCTGCTCCCGTACCTGTTCGGTGCGATGGGCATGACAGCGGTGGGCCGCGCGGCT
>JAYVNC010000340.1:0-8639 GCA_043758655.1 Novosphingobium sp. | reverse complement strand
TGATCCCAAGAATCTGACCACAACGGTCAGAATTCCGGCTCAGACGAACATCGCTAGGTTGGGTTCCGGCCTTGGCAGCTATGATTATGTAGCAGGTGATACCAACGCGCTCAGCTTCATGCTCAACGGCTTGCTTGATTTTGGTCCAGATGATGGCCTTCAGGGCTTCGTCGGTGGCGGTGCTGGTGTTGCTCGCGTTTCTGTCCAGAACTCGATCAACTCGGTTGGTCCTGGCTTCATCAATGATTCGCATACCGGTTTTGCATGGCAGGCTCTCGCCGGTCTTCGCGCTCCAATCAGCGATCACTGGGATGCAGGCATCAAGTATCGTTTCTTCAACGTACCTAATGTTAAGCTGCTTGATACCGAAGGCCGTGCGATTAACACGCGTCTTCGCACTCACAGCCTGTTGGGAACGCTGACGTACAACTTTGGTGGTGCAATTGCTCCACCACCGCCACCGCCACCGCCGCCCCCACCGCCTCCTCCTCCGCCGCCACCCCCACCGCCGCCCCCACCGCCACCACCGGCGATCGCGTGCAACAAGGGTCCGTACATCGTGTTCTTCGACTGGGATAAGTCGGATATCACACCGGAAGCAGCGTCAATTCTGGACAATGCGGTTACGGCCTATGGCAGCTGTGCTTCGGTTCCGATCATGTTGGCAGGTTATGCTGACCGTTCGGGCACACCGACGTACAACGTGGCACTCTCGGGTCGTCGTAACGAATCAGTTACGGGCTACCTCACCGGTCATGGTGTTGCCGCAAGTGCAATCACCAGCCAGGCCTTCGGTGAAACCAACCCGCGCGTTCCGACTGCTGACGGTGTCCGTGAGCTTCAGAACCGCCGTGTGGAAATCACCTACGGTCCAGGTTCGGGCATGTAAGACCTGTTATCAGGTTAATGAATTGGGGGCCGGAGCAATCCGGCCCCTTTTTCGTATGTGGTCTTTGAATGCTGGAAGAAAGCGATGCAATTTTTTGCTAAGCGCGAAAGAGTGCCCTCACGGTTTTCCGTCCGGACGCCAATCGCGTGCGATTTGCGCAATCTATCACGTTCAACGGCGGAATAATGGGCTAGTCGCGCACCCGCATGGGCGGACCCGTTCGTTGCGATTAACTACAGCCTAAAACCTACCGAGCAGGATCAATCCTGCGCGTAGCGGGTTGGATCAACCAGCCCAGCCTCCTCGAATCCGGCCTTGCGCAACCGGCAGCTGTCGCACAGTCCGCAAGCGGTATAATCTGGTTGCGGATCGTAACAGGACCAACTCATGCCCGGGTCCAGTCCCAGCCGATCTGCTTCGCGCGCAATATCTGCCTTGCCAAGATACTGAAGCGGGGCATGGATCGTGAACCTTGTGCCCTCGGAACCGGCCTTAGTCGCCAAGTCAGCGAGCCTAGCAAACCCTTCGATAAATTCCGGACGACAATCGGGGTACCCGGAATAGTCGAGCGCATTGACGCCGATGAAGATGTCCCGTGCACCAAGAGCCTCTGCCCAAGCCAGAGTTAGCGATAAAAATACCAGATTGCGTGCCGGGACATAGGTGACCGGAATGGAATCGGTGATGCCATCCTTCGGCACCGCAATTTCGTCAGTCAGTGCTGAACCGCCGAACTGCCGCAGATCGAGCGGCAAAACCACATGCCGCTGCGCACCCAAATCGGCTGAGATCGTCCGTGCAGCTTCAATCTCACAACGGTGGCGCTGGCTGTAATCAATCGTCAGGGCGTTGATCGCGAAACCCGATTCGCGCGCCAGCGCAGCCGTCACCATCGAATCGAGGCCGCCCGATAGCAGAACAACTGCTTGGCGCAGGGAACTGGTTTTTTTCGACATGACCCGCCGCTAGCGGCAAGAGGCACCGCATGCAATTGCATCAAGGGCAATCCATCAAGAGAGGCAATTACCCACGCGCCGACCCTCGGCGGCAAAATCGAACGGCAAACCACCCGCGATCCCTTGGGTCTCAACCTGAATGAGCCTGTCCGATTCGCGCTTGATACGCGTGCGTCCATAACCGCGTCCCTTGCAGGTATATTGAACGGTCACCGAATCGGGGTGATCTTCGACGACCAGCCGCTCGCATGGCTGCTCAGGGTGGCGCAGCTGGATGAGTGTTCTACCATTACGCAGGCAAATATGCTGAACTTCGTCAGGCTTTCCGCGCGAATGCAAATCCCAACGGCCGTCGCTAAGCTGATCAAGCATGGTCAGTTCACGGTGCTGTGACTGAACCGGAGACATGGCTAAGCCAGCGAAACCAAGCGCCGCTGCACCAAACATCCGAAAGACCAACAATCGTTTCATCGTGGCTACGTTCACTCGCAAGCAAAGTACGCCCCTTTGGCGTCCATGCCGTTATACAGCATTCGCCTCGAACGACCAAGCGTGTATTATCAGCGATGAAATGCGCTAAATCTCTATCTTGAAAAGCTTCGAGCAGAAGGCGCAGTCTACCACGACCAGACCATCTTCATCGCGCATGGAAATGCGCTCGTCTTCGGGAAATCGTGATAATACCGATCGGTAATGCTCTTCGTCACAGCGGCAGCCTTTGGTCAAAGCAACCCCCGGATTCACCCGAACCTCGTCCTCCTCGTGAAACAACCGCCAGACAATCTGTTCGAGCGACAATGTCTGATCGACCAGTTCCTGAGGGCGCAGTGAGCCGCCCATCACGGACACGTGCTCCCATTCGGGATGGTCGAGCCGCACGTGCAAGCGCTCGCGGCCATCCTCCCCTTCGGCAAGATGCTGAACCAGCATACCGCCCGCTACACAGCCTTCACGCGAGCCTGAAACACCGACTCGGATCAGCGTTGGCACCTGTTCTGATTGACTGAAGTAAGCCTCACAGGCTTGAGCGAGAGACTCGCCCTCAAGCGGCACGATCCCCTGATAGCGCTGACGGGTTGCGGCAAGATCGAAAGTAACTCCGAGAAAACCCTTGCCGAACAACGCAAACAGCGATGGGTTCGCCCCCAGCCCTGCCAGTCGTTCAGCATCGTGTCGCACATATCCGCGCAGCTCTCCCCCCCGATAATCGCACACCAGCAGGTCAATGATCCCGCCCTCTGATTGCGCCTGCATGGTCAGCTGGCTGCCATCATCTTTGAGCAGTGATCCCATCAGCGCGGCGAGAACCAGCGCCTCGCCCAGCACGTTGCGAATAGCGGCAGGATAATCATGCGCCGACAAAATAGTGTCGAGTAAGGGCCCCAGCCTAACGATCCGCCCGCGTGCGTTGCGGGCAGGAATCGAAAAGGTCAGGATCTGATCGAAACCCGTATCGCCCGTAGCACCAGCGCCATTCTCGCTCACAGTTGGCCAAACACCCAGCGCAGAACGCTCTTTTGCGCGTGAATGCGGTTTTCCGATTCATCCCAAACCACCGATTGCACGCCATCGATCACCGCGTTGGTCACTTCCTCGCCGCGATGTGCCGGGAGGCAGTGGAGGAAAATCGCGCCGGGAGCAGCCGCGCGCATTAGCGCTTCATTCACCTGAAAAGGCAACATGGCTGCAATGCGCGCGTCCGCTCCGGTTTGGCCCATGGATACCCATGTGTCAGTAACCACAACATCAGCCCCGCGCACCGCATCGCTGGCACTGCGGTGGATTGAGATTTGCGCGCCTTTCGCCTGCGCTCGGGCGACGAACCCGGCATCGCAGTCGTAGCCTTCAGGCACGCCAATGCGGATGTTGAACTTCATCAGCCCCGCCGCCTCTACCATAGAATTAAGCACGTTGTTGCCATCACCCAGCCAGGCCAGCTGAAGCCCGGGCAGTGCTTTGCCGTGTTCGATCACGGTCAACAGGTCTGCCATAATCTGGCACGGATGCGACATATCGGTCAGCCCGTTGATCACCGGCACAGTGGCATTGGCGGCAAGCTCTTCAATCTTGGCGTGATCATCGGTGCGGATCATGATCGCATCGACCATGCGGCTAAGCACGCGTGCAGTATCGGCGATGGTTTCCCCGCGGCCAAGCTGCATCGATCCCGCTTCCATAGTAAGCGCACTTCCCCCCAATTGCCGCATCGCCATGTCAAAGCTCACGCGGGTACGGGTCGAATTCTTCTCAAAAATCGCCCCAAGTACGCGCCCGGCAAGCGGAGAATCAGCATCAGCAGCGCCCTTGGCCATGCCAACGCGCGCAGCCTTGCGATCAATCGCATCGTTGATCATTGCCGCAATTGCGTCCCCGCCAGCGTCGGACAGATTGAGGAAATGCCGGGTCATCACGCCACCACCACAGGAACAAAGCTGGCTGCCCCGGCTGAAAGCTTTGTCATAAATTCATCGACATGGCTTTCGTCTATCACCAGCGGCGGCACCAGCCGCAGCGTGTTGTCACCCGCCGCAACGGTGAGCAACTGGTGCTCATCGCGCAGGTGCGCAACGAAGGCGCGCGGTTCGATCTTCATCTTGATCCCCATGAACAATCCGCGCCCGCGCACCTCCTCGAACAATTCGGGGTAGTTGCCGATGAACTGTTCGAGCCGGGCGCGGATCAGATCACCCATTTTGGTCACCTGCGCGAGAAAGAGGTCATTGGCTACGGCATCGAGCACGGCTTCGCCCGCCGCCATGCCCAGCGGATTGCCGCCATAGGTTGACCCATGCGTGCCAATACCCATGCCGCGCGCGGCTTTTTCCGTGGCGAGGCAGGCACCGAGCGGGAAGCCGCCGCCAATCCCCTTCGCTGTCGCCAGAATATCAGGCGCGATGCCATAGTGCTCATGCGCATAGAACGTCCCGGTGCGGGCATAGCCCGATTGCACTTCATCAAGCACCAGCATCAGATCATGCTCATCCGCCAGCGCGCGCAAGCCCTTCATGAACACATCCGAGGCCACGCGGATCCCGCCTTCCCCTTGAATCGGCTCGACCAGAAAGCCAGCCGTGTTCGGACCCATGGCGGCTTTCACACCTTCCAGATCATCAAAATCGACATATTTGAAGCCGGGAAGCAGCGGCTGAAAGCCCTTGTGCATTTTCTCCTGATTAGACGCACTGATCGTTGCCATGGTCCGTCCGTGGAACGCGTTCTTGAACGTAATCAGCTCGTACTTGTGATCGTTCCCGGCGTGGCTGTGATAGGCGCGCGCGGTCTTGATCGCGCATTCGACTGCCTCTGCGCCCGAATTGGTGAAGAACACCGTGTCGGCAAAAGTCAGATCGACCAGCCGCTGCGCCAGATGCTCACCCTGCGGGCTGCCATAAAGGTTCGACACGTGCATCAGCGTTTCCGCCTGCCGCTGGATCGCGCCGATCAACCCGGGGTGCGAATGGCCGAGGATGTTGACCGCAATACCGGCGGCAAAATCGAGATAGCGCCCGCCGTCCTCACTAATCAGGTGGCAATGATCGCCTTTGACCGGCCGAAAGCCGCACCGGGGATAAACGGGCATCAATGGAGTGATCGACATCTTGGTGTTCCTTCAAATCTGATAATTTCGGGCCAAGTTTAGCGGCCCAGAAGTGGCGTAAACGACAAATGGCGGCCCATTAAGGACCGCCATTGCCACGCGTTTATGTTTTTGCGGGGACCGCGGACATTCTCCGAAGTCAATCGCGCGGGATCACTCTTGGCGCGGCGCCAGGTTGACCGCCGAATACTTTCCTCGTCGGTCGACTTCGATATCGAACTCAAGCCGGTCACCCTCGGCAAGATCGTCCATCCCGGAGTTCTTCACTGCCGAGATATGTACAAACGCGTCGGGCTGGCCATCATCACGCGTGATGAAGCCGAAACCCTTCATGCCGTTGAAGAACTTGACCGTGCCGCTTGACCGTTCTCCCGTCAGCTCACGCTGCGGGGCGACTTCGCGCTTGGCCACGGCGATGACATCACCGACCATCACGAGGTCACTGGCGGAAACCTTGCCGCCGCGATCAACCAAAGTGTAACCGAGCTGCTGCCCTTCGGCGAGCCCTTCAAGCCCAGCGCGTTCAACCGCGCTGATATGGACGAACAAGTCTTCGCCGCCGCCATCCTGCTGAATGAAGCCGAAACCCTTGCCAGCGTTGAAGAACTTTACGACGCCCTTACCTTCGCCAACGACCTGCGCGGGCATTCCGCCGCCGCCGCCTGCACCACCGCTGGGGCGCGGGCCGCCGAAGCCGCCGCCGCCACTCGGGCGAGGTCCGCCAAAGCCACCGCTGCGAGGCGCACCGCCGCCGCCGCCGAAGCGGTCACCACCGCCGCTTGCGCCGCCACGATCACCACCACCAGCAAAGGGGTCGAAACCTTCTTCTCCGAAACCGTCCCTCTTGTCGCGCCCCCGGCCGCGACGTCCTCGATCGAAACCCATAAAACCCTAGATACCTTGTTTCGTCCCGCCTAACCTGCCCACGCGGTACGGACGAAGCCCGCGGGGCGACAGGAAAAGCAGCGATTCTACAATCGGTACTTTTCTCAGCACGGCAAATATAACGCAATTTATCCACAAGTGCGAACAGATTCCGTGGCTTCGTTCATCGAGCAGCTTGGAGTGACATTTCTGCACTCAGTGGCGCGAATAGCCTGCGCAGTGCTTGCCAGCGGCGGGCAGGATGGGCAGACGTCACCGCATGGATATTTTCGCGCTTCTTGCCAATCCCGCTACATGGGTCGCGCTGTTCACGCTCATTACGCTTGAGATCGTGCTGGGCATCGACAACCTGGTTTTCATCGCGGTGCTTTCAAACAAGCTTCCGCCCGAGATGCGCCAGCGGGCGCGGCGGATCGGACTTTTCCTCGCGCTCGGCATGCGTATCGTGCTGCTTTTGTTGATCGGCTGGATTGTTAAACTTCAGGCTCCGCTGATCGATATGGGGATTGCCGGTGCCGTGGGCGCGCATGGCGAGCCAGCGTTTGAGACCGCGTTTTCGGGGCGCGATCTGATTTTGATCGCGGGCGGGCTGTTCCTGCTGTGGAAGGCGACCAAAGAAATCCACCACAATATCGATCCCGAAGGTGATAGCGGCGAGCTGCTCGATCATGACAAGGGCAGCGCGGTGATCGGTTTCGCCTCAGCAATTGCCCAGATTATCGCGCTCGATCTGGTGTTCTCGATCGATTCGATCCTCACCGCTGTCGGCATGACCGATGATGTGCCGGTGATGATTGCTGCGGTGGTGATTACCGTGCTGATTATGCTGCTGGCTGCCGGTCCGCTGGCGCGCTTTATTGAGAAGAACCCGACCGTGGTGATCCTCGCGCTGTCATTTCTGCTGATGATCGGGCTGGTGCTGATCGCCGATGGCTTTGGCGTTCATATTCCCAAGGCTTACATTTACGCCGCGATGGGATTTGCCGCGCTGGTTGAATCGCTCAATATCATCGCGCGCGGTCGGCGGCAGCGCGCCCGCGCAGCGAAGAAGGGCTAATCGGCCATGTTCCGCAAGCTTACCGAAACCGTCTACGCCAGCCCGCAGATTAGTCTGAGTGATGTTGCCGAGGCGGCAGAGTCAGGCTTTGCGCTGGTGATCAACAACCGGCCCGACGATGAAGATCCGGGGCAGTTATCCGGCAGCGCTATTGAAGTAGCCGCGCGCGCGGCAGGCATGGGCTATATCGCAATTCCCGTCACCCATGCAGGTTTCAGCGAGCCACAAGTCACCGCGATGCGCGATGCTTTAGCGCAGGCGGAAGACGGCAAGGTGCTCGCCTATTGCCGATCGGGCACGCGTTCCACGCTGCTGTGGTCGCTGGCCGAGGCGAGCCGGGGGGAAAGCCCTGATGATCTTGCGGCCTGCGCGGCGCGCGCTGGTTATGATCTGTCGCCCGTTCGTTCGCTGATCGACATGCTGGCCGCCGGGGCCAAATGACGGGAATCGCCATCCAACTCAGTGTTTCGCTGGTGGCGATTTTGGCGATTGCTGGCCTTGCCGTGTGGCTCGGGCTTGGCGGCGATGTGCGGCTCCGTGATGCCGATGAAGCGCGTGATCTGGCGCGGATGACACTGTGCGGGTTTGAACCGGTGGAAGTGGTGCTTGACCGTGCGGGCATTGGCGCGCTGCTGCGCGATGCCGGGGGGCGGGTGATGCTGCTGCGGCGGCACGGGGTGCACTTTGCCGGGCGCTTGCTCACCGATTACCGCGGGATCCGGCTCGATCAAAACTTCATCACTGTCACCACCAGCGATAAACGCTTTGGCTCGGTGACGCTCGATCTCGGACCCGAAGCTCAGACATGGGCGGGAAGCCTGCGCCGCTTGGGAACACGCGCGTGAAAAGCGGCGATCCGATTGCCTATGCGATCCCGATGTTCATCGTGCTGATCATCGCCGAAATGATCTGGGCTCGCCGCCGCGCGCCGACGCACTACAACCCCAGTGACACGCTGCTGTCGATGGCCTTGGGGCTGGGCAGCACCGCCGCCGGGTTCCTCACTGCCGGTCTGGTTTTCGCAGGCGCAATGTGGCTGTGGCAATTTCGGGTGATGACAATTGGCTGGACGTGGTGGGCGTTCGCTGCGTGCTTCGTCCTCGATGATTTCAACTATTACTGGGCGCACCGCACTGGCCACCGGGTGCGCTGGTTCTGGGCGAGCCACGTCAATCATCACTCAAGCCAGCACTATAACCTTTCGACCGCGCTGCGGCAGACCTGGACCGGGTTTATCGCGCTGTCGTTTTTGTT
>JAYVNC010000339.1:0-8731 GCA_043758655.1 Novosphingobium sp. | reverse complement strand
CCGCCTTGCTTGAGGATGCCGAAGCAGCGCTGACGCTGGCCAATGTCTATATCCCACTCGGCAATCCGGTGCGCTGGTCATTGGTGCGCGGCGGGCAGGCTGGTTTTGCCGTCAATCCGCGCGGCTGGCATCCGCTGGTTCCGTTGGCGCTTTCGCCAAAATGATGCGACTCGGCGGATTTCCTAGGTTTACGCTAAATTAACCTTTCTCTTTCATAGATCATATGGTTAATTGCTGGAAACACCGGTTACCGAGGTGTTGACGGGGCTTTACGGGTTACAAGGGGGATTCCCATGCGAGTGTTGCTGATCGAAGACGAACCGACCACGGCGCGAGCCATCGAATTGATGCTCACGACTGAAGGCTTCAATGTCTATTCGACCGACTTGGGCGAAGAAGGCTTGGATCTGGGCAAATTGTACGATTACGATATTATTCTGCTCGATCTCAACCTGCCCGACATGCACGGATATGATGTGCTTAAGAAGTTGCGCGTCGCCAAGGTGCAAACCCCGGTGCTGATCCTTTCGGGCATTGCCGAGATGGATTCAAAGGTCCGCTCGTTCGGTTTCGGCGCAGACGATTACGTCACCAAGCCATTTCACCGCGAAGAACTCGTCGCCCGCATCCATGCGGTTGTCCGCCGTTCAAAGGGCCATTCGCAATCAATCATCCGCACCGGCAAACTGGCAGTCAACCTTGATGCCAAGACCGTGGAAGTTGATACCGCCCGCGTCCATCTGACCGGCAAGGAATATGCGATGCTCGAGCTGCTTTCGCTGCGCAAGGGCACCACGCTGACCAAGGAAATGTTCCTCAACCACCTTTATGGCGGAATGGACGAACCCGAACTCAAGATTATCGATGTGTTCATCTGCAAGCTGCGCAAAAAACTGGCGCATGCCTGCGGCGGGGACAACTATATCGAAACCGTCTGGGGCCGCGGCTATGTGCTGCGCGACGCCGAGCCGCAGGCTGAAGCTGCCTGATTACACAATACGGGCCCGCTGAAAGGCGGACCTTGTGGGGGCAACGGCCCGCTTCCTAATGGGAGGCGGGCCGTTTGCTGTGGCGCCCAGATTCGCCAATGGCATCCACAAGCCCCTTGCCAACAAGCCGTTGCAGCTTAGGGGGAAACTACGCAGCGCGTTCGCACTTGCAGCAGCGCGCTTTGGTGTAGCGAATCTGAATCGAGCTTAGGTGACAGTTGCGAATTTCTTCCTGAAAGGCCGCCGCGTCTATGTTGCCGGGCATGGTGGCATGGTTGGATCGGCGCTCGTTCGCAGGCTCGCATCCGAAGAATGTCAAGTCTTGACCTCGGATCGCAGCGTAGACCTGCGCAATCAGGCGGCGGTCGATGGCTGGTTCGCCGCGAACCGCCCTGATACCGTTATTATTGCAGCCGCGCGCGTAGGCGGGATTGCCGCCAACGCCGCCTCGCCGGCCGAATTTCTCTATGACAACCTGATGATCGAAGCCAATCTGATCGAGGCAAGCCGTCGTGAAGGTGCCGAAAAGCTGCTGTTTCTGGGGTCTTCGTGCATCTATCCCAAGCATGCCGAGCAGCCGATCACCGAAGAGGCGCTGCTCACCGGGCCGCTTGAACCAACCAACGAATGGTACGCGGTCGCCAAAATCGCAGGCATGAAACTCTGCCAAGCCTATCGCCGCCAATACGGCTGTGACTACATCTCTGCCATGCCGACCAATCTTTATGGTCCGGGTGATAATTTTGATCTCGCCACCAGCCATGTCATCCCGGCGATGATCCGCAAGGTGCACGAGGCCAAGGTGGCTGGCGCGGAAAGCTTCGAAATTTGGGGCACCGGCACCCCGCGCCGCGAAAGCCTGCACGTTGATGACCTTGCCGACGCCTGTGTGTTCCTGCTCAAGACTTATTCGGGCGACGTCGGCATCAATGTTGGCTCGGGCGAGGAGCGGACGATTCTGGAGCTGGCAGAGCTGGTGGCCAAGACCGTCGGCTTCGATGGCGGCATCACTTTGGACGCCAGCAAACCCGACGGCACCCCGCGCAAGCTGATCGACAGCAGCAAGCTGGCGGCGATGGGCTGGTCAGCGAAAATCGGTTTGGAAGCGGGCCTCGCCGCCACCTATCAACATTATCTGGAGCGGCAATTGCCGCGCAATCTTGAAACCGCGCATGGAGGCGCAGCACAGGCATGAAACGCACCCATTGCATGGTCTGCAACGGAACCCGGCTGTACGAATTCATCGATTGCGGCGATCAGCCCAATGGTAACGCCTTCCTCTATGCTGATGAGCTCGACAAAGAGGTGACCTTCACCTTAGCGATGATGGTTTGCCAAGATTGTTGGGAAGTGCAGATTTCAGAATTTCCGCCGCAGGAACTGCTGTTCTGCGATCATCCCTATGTTACCGGCGTCAATGCGCCAGTTGTGCGCCACTTCAACGCCCTTGCGCCGCACGTCATCGAAAAACTGGGACTCAAAGCCAACGATCTGGTGATCGACGTCGGCTGCAACGATGGCACTCTGCTCAAGGCGTTTTCGACGCGCGGAATGCGGGTGTTGGGGGTCGACCCCTCCGAGCGCCCCGGCAAACTGGCCCGCGAACAGGGCATCACCGTGTTCCAACAATTCTGGAACCACGAGACCGGCAAATCGCTGCGTCAGCTTGGCATCAAGCCCGAAGTCATCACCGCCACCGCCGTGTTCTATCACGTCCCAGACCTGCACGATTTCGTCTCCGGCCTTGATGAAGTGATGGGGCCGGAAAGCTTCTTCGTGGTGCAGGGCGTCAACCTGCTCGATCTGATCGAATGCAATGAATTTGATCACTTTTATCACGAACACAGCTGCGTCCATTCGGTCGGACCCCTGACCAAATTGTTCGCCGATCACGGCCTGCGCATTCAGGATATCGAGTTCTCACCGATCCACGGCGGCTCGTTCATTCTCTATGTTTGCCGCGAGGAAAACACCCTCGCAACTACCCCTGCCGTGGCCGAGGCCATTGCCGCCGAGGAAGCTGCCGGGCTCTACCGACTTGATACCTACAAGGCCTTCGCTGACCGCATCGCGCACAACATGGCGACTCTGAAAAGCCTGCTTGAACGGCTTAAGTCCAAGGGCAAAACAGTATTCGCACTCGGCGCACCGGTCAAAGGCAGCACAGTGCTCAATTACGCCAAAATCGGCCCCGAGCTGGTCAGCAAGGTAACCGAAGTCAACGAATTCAAGGTGGGCCGCGTCACGCCGGGAACGCACATTCCCGTCGTCGATGAAAAAACCATGACCGAGGTTCCCGACTACTATCTGGTGCTCGCGTGGAACTTCATCGATTACCTCGTTGAGAAGTTTGATGACTATCTGGTCAAGGGCGGGCGTTTCATAACCACCGTGCCAGACGTGCGGATGATCGGCCCCAAGGGCGAGTATGAGAAGCAATGAAAAATGTGATCGTTACCGGCGCATCGGGGTTCATCGGCAAGACGCTGGTGGCCGAAATACGCGCGCGGTTTCCGGATGCCAATGTTGTCGAGGTTAGCAGTAAGGTCGCAGATCTCGCTGATGAACCGGCGCTTTTCAGCTGGCTTGCGGGCGAGACCAAAGCCTATGATTGCGATCACATCATCCACCTCGCCGCGCTGTATAAGGCGGGCGACTGGCCGGTTCATCACCCCGCCACCCAGTTCAACGTAAACCTCAAGATCAACACCAATGTGCTTGAGGGCTGGAACCGCTATTTCCCAAAGGCCAAGTTCACCTCGATCCTGTCCTATTGCATGTACCCATCAACCGAGAACGCCCACCCCGAAAGCGAACTTTGGGGGCATGAGCCTGAGGATTATCTGTTTGCCTATGCCATGACCAAGAAGGCGCTGCTGATCGGTCAGCGCGCCTATCGGCAGGAATATGGCGGGAATTGCACCAGCGTGGTGCTGCCCACCGTTTACGGCCCGCATGACTCATTTGCCGAAAACTCCCACGTTGTCGGCGCGCTGATCGGCAAGTTTGTCCGCGCTGCACGTTCGGGCTTTCCCACTGTTGAGGTTTGGGGTGACGGCCAGCAAGAGCGTGAGTTTCTGTATGTCGAAGATGCCGCCGACGGGATTATCCGCGCCGCTCATTCCTCCGATGTCGATGTCCTCAACCTCGGCATGGGCGATGCCTGTTCGATTGCGCAAATCGCGCTGTGGATCAAGGATGCCGCAGGTTTCAAGGGCGAAATCGTCTATAACCAGAACCGCTTTGTCGGCGTCAAAACCCGCAGGCTCGACGTCAGCCGGGTGCGCGAGGTGCTCGGCTGGAGCGCCGAAACCCCACTTCAAGACGGTCTGAAGAAAACCGCCGATTGGTACATTGCCAGCCTCGATGCGGCCTCCTCCGGCGGCTGACCCCATGCGCGATACCCTTGTAGGCAAGCGGCTGATCGTCGTTGAAGAGGTTCTCAAAGATCCGGTCGGCCACTGGTATGAATACGTCCGTTCGGTGGTCGAAATGAACCGCGCCGCCCGGGTTGATGCGATGGCCGTGGTACATTCCACCGTCGAGCCCGAAATAGCGCGGGAAATAAACGCCATTCCCGCATTTCCGCGCAGCAATTGGGATAATGTCTATGCCCGCGGATCTGCCTGGCTGAACCTTGTCGGCATAGTCCGGCACAATTGGCTGGTTTACCGGACGATGAGCAAAGTCGTGCGAGAACGCGGGCCTATCGATTGCCTGTTTGCCCCGACCGTGTGGGTCCACCACATCTGGGGCTGGCGATTGCTGATGGCGCTTCACGGGGGCAAAATTGGCCGCATGGTTTTGCTGTTCCGGATGAATCCCGGCACCAGCGTGCCCGGCTCGGACGTTCCCGTATTTGATCGCTCGATGACCATACTGAAATGGGGAATGAAAAGCTTTGCCGGGGCCATCCGGCGCGGCAAGGTGGTGTTCGCTACTGACAGCACCCGCCTCGCCAGCCAGTACCGGCAACTTTGCGGGATCGCGCCAACGCTGTTCCCCAGCCCCCGCGTCGCCCCTTTTCTTGACCGGCAGAAGCCCGCCAAGCAGCCCGGGGAACCGATTGTATTTTCCAGCCTTGGCCCGGCGCGGTTCGACAAGGGGATTGATCTGATCCAGGCGGCAATCAAGCAGTGCCTGACCGGCGGCGTTTCCCGCCCGGTAAAGTTCGTCATCCAGTGGAACCAGCCGATTCTTGATGGCGCAGGCAAGCCCTACCTGCCCGACGCCGCGCTGGCAGACGATCCGCGTGTTGAATTTATCACTCGGTCTCTGGGTAGCGCCGACTACGAAGCCGCCATCGAAGCGACCGACTGCATGCTCCTGCCCTACCGCCGTGACAGCTATTACGCGCGCATTTCCGGCGTAGCGGTTGAAGCCGCGACGGCGGGCATCCCGATGATCCATACCGGCGACACCTGGATCAGCGATCTTGTCGATAGCGTTGGCGAGGGCATTGCGATTGACGATGGCGATACCGATCAGCTCGCGGCTGCAATTCGCACTGTCACTGATAACTTCGATAGCTTCCGCACCCGCGCGGCTGATCGCCAGCATCTTGCGGTGGAGACGCACTCTTCTGAGGCGTTCCAGACATGCCTGTGGGGCCAAAAATACCTGCGGGATCAGCAATGACCGCGCATAAACCCGGTGATCCCCTCACGCTCAATCGGCTTTATGGCCGCGCCAAGGGCAAGCCTTTGCGCATTGCACAGCAAGGGCTGGTTGATACCCTGCTGCCCCGGATTGCCATGCCGCCTGAGGGTGCAATTACGTCTGAGGTGCTATTCGGCGATTCGCGCCCGCTGCACTTCGAGATCGGCTTTGGCGGCGGCGAGCACATGGCCTTCCGCGCCGATATGCTCCCCGATCACGGTTTCATCGGGGCTGAGCCGTTCCTCAACGGCGTCGCGCAGGCACTAACGCACGTTGACGGCGATAATGGCGCGCGCACACCGCTCGGCAATGTCCGCATTCACCACGGCGATGCGCTCGAGGTGCTGGACCGCATACCCGATGGCACGCTGTCGTTCCTCTATCTGCTCCACCCCGATCCCTGGCCCAAAGCGCGCCACGCCAAGCGGCGGATGATGAATGACGGGCCGATCAATATGTTCGCTGCCAAGCTGAAACCCGGCGGGGAGTTCCGCTTCGGCACCGATCACGCGATCTATCTTCGCCACGCGCTGATGGTTATACGTCGCCACAAGCACCAGTTCGAATGGCTGTGTGGGCAGCCGGGTGACTTTAAGAAGCGCCCCGGTGGCTGGCCAGAAACGCGTTATGAAGCCAAGGCGCGCAAGGTTTATCACCACGAGGTTTGGTATTTTCGTTTCCGCAAGCGCTGAAACCCGCCACTATCGCTGATCGAGGAAGGCCTGAAAGTTGGCGGGCTTCACCGGATCGCGTTTGGCTTTGCCGCTGAGCACCTTAGCCATGCCGTCACGCAAGCCCCTGAGCACCGGCATCGGCCTGCGCCGCCGCAGCGCCTGCGCCAAAGCCATCACCATGCCGCCGGCAATCCGCAGCGGCATGTGGCGTTTGGGGGCATAGCGGTAGGTGAACAGGATCTTGTTCCGTGCGCCAGTGTAGTCCTGAATGTCGCTCGCCTTGCCCACCTGCTGCATGTGGTGGATCACCGGTGAGGTGCCGAAAATGGTTCGCCAGCCGCCGGAATCGAGCAGCCGTAGCGCGAGATCGCACTCCTCCAGCGTGTAAAACAGATCCTCGTCATAGCCGCCGACCGAAAGGAAAGCGCTGCGCCTGATGCCGTGCCCGCATGCGGCGAAGTCAATGGTTTCCGGCGGTCGTCCGGCTTGCGCGACATGGTGAATGCGGCTGTCCTGCAACACATTGTTGAACGGCATGCAGACGATGGCGACATCCGGCGCGGCGAAATCGCCCAGCGCTACTTCGAGCGTGGTCGGGTCGACCAGCATCGAATCGTCATCAAGTGGAAACACGATTTTGGTCTGCGCCAGTTCCACCCCGCGATTGCGCTGGTAACATGGCCCGAGCGACACCGAACTGCGGATATAAGTGACGCCGGGGAACGCCTGCGCCACCGCTTCCTGCGTTCCATCGGTAGAAGCGTCATCGGCAACGATGACATGGAGCGGCACGGTTTGGGCGAGTGCGAGACGGATAGCATCGAGCACCATATCGCGCCGATTGTGCGCGGTGAACACCACCGTGGTGACGGCGGGTGTCGCGGTGATATTTCCTAGGCGATCAAGGGCAAAGGCAGTCTGAGACACCAGTTGACCTATGACGATCAAGTAACCTGCGTCAACAACGCGATTGCGGCATCGGCACGGTCAAGTATCGCATCGCGCGCCCAGCGATCCTCCGCCCGGCGCGCGCCTTCTGCGCCCATCTCGGCGGCTTCCTTGGGGGAATCGAGCAGGTGGGCAATCGCCTCGGCAAAGGCCGCAGCATCGCCCGGCGCGGTGGCAAGGCCGCAGCCCTGCACCTCGTCATAAAGCCCGGTTCCAGCCACCGCAGTCGCCACTACCGGCCGCGCCGACCACAGCATGTTGGCGAGCTTTGATGGCAGGACAAGATCGGCGGCCCCGGCAATTTGCGGCAGGAGGTGAACATCGGCGAGCGCGAGCAATTCACCCAGCCGCGCGGCGGGTTGGAGATCGTGGAACTGAACGTTGTTTAACCCGGCGGCCTGTTCCTGAAGACGGGCGCGGTTGGGGCCTTCGCCGCAGATCACGAACACGAGGTCTTCACGTGCAGCGAGCAACCGCGCCGCCTCGATGATGATTTCAATGCCCTGCTTGTTGGCAACATTGCCCGAATAGAGCGCAACCCGGCGCAGCCCAATGCTCCATTCGGCGCGGTAGGCCGCGCCCTTTGCCGGATCAATCGCGGAGGCATTGGCCCAGTTGCGCAGTTCTACAATACGGCCCGCGCTCACGCCCTTTTCCTCCAGCTTGGCGCACATCTGGGGGCTGATGGTCGAGACCCGATCGGCGAGGCCGAGCATTCGGTTCTCCAGCCACCGGGCGCATTTCGCGGCCTTGCCGTCTTTGACCAAACCGGTGGCAAGCGCCGCCTCAACCTCAAAATCCTGAACATGGATCCATAGTTTTGCCCCGGCCAACCGCGCCGCAATCCACGCGATCGGAACAGAAAGCAGCGCCGGAGCAATGCAGAAAACCACGCGAGGCTTTTTGCGCCCGGCAGAAAGCACCGGTGCCAGCGCCGACAGGGCAAAGCTTGCCAGATGGACGATGCGTTTTATCCCGCTCGGCTGCGCAGGAACATAGTGCGGGCAGCGGGTGATGATCACGCCGTTTTCTTCGGCGCTTGTCCAGCCGGGGCCAAACCCGGGATAGCGTTTCCACTGCGGGTAGTACGGCTGTCCAGCGATCACCCGAACCGCATGGCCGCGCGCTGCCAGACATTCGGCCAGCCCCCGCGTAAACGGACCAATCCCAACTTCCTCAGGCGCATAATTGAGGCCGACGATGAGGAGCGAAACCGGCCCGCTCACCGTTTCAGACCAGCGACGGTCATTTCCGCAACTTCTCAATGATCTTGAGCGACAGATCGCGGATCAACTTGATCGGGCGGCGGCGCGGCCAACCCATCACCTTGGCGTAATTGGCAAAGGTCAGCCCCATCGCTGCGCCATCGCGTACCGGATGCAGCGCGGGATTGGCGGTCACCTGCGCGAACAGATCGGCAAAGCCGGTCTTTTTCTCGGCGGGCAGGTGCCAGATCGTCAG
>JAYVNC010000338.1:0-24690 GCA_043758655.1 Novosphingobium sp. | reverse complement strand
TCCAGCGCGCCTGCGAGATTCAGTGCATGACATTGGCGATGGGCAAGCCGATTATGGTGCCCGATGCGGTAATCGCGGTGCATCAGCGCGATATTAGCAAGGTCCAGCTGCCATCCGGCCCCGGTGTATCCGATTTCGCTGCATGGGTGCGCAAGGTGGACCGGGTGGATCGCAGCTGGAGGGATTAGCGTCCCCGCGCAGGCGGGGTTCTCAGGCCCGCACAATGGCAATCGCCTGGCCTCCTGAGGCTCCCGCCGGCGCGGGGGAGCAATGAGTGATTAACTTTCGCCGCAACTCACTCTAGAACACCTCCCATGGCCGTGCTGCCCATCCCCCCAACTCCGTTCTTCGCTAACAAGAACCAAGCCTTCTGGCGGCTGCAAGCGTTCGGCTGGGGCGGGGCGATGCTGCTGCGCGCGATGTCGTCTATCGCTGGCGGCCAAGCTTGGTCGTTTCTGGTGCTGGTGCTGATCGAGGCGGTCACCGGCTTCTCGCTGTCGCTGGTGCTGTCAGTAATCTATCGCCAGCTGATTAACCGCCGCGCGCTGATTACATGGGGGGTAACGGGCGTAGTGCTGCCGCTGGCGGTTGCGGTGTTCGCCTTCATCGATGCCTGGGTCATCAGTCTTTACCGCTCAGACACATCGGGCAATTTCGCGCAGCTGCTGCTCGGTGTGTTTTACCTTGACGGCACGCTGCTCGGGGCTTGGTCGGCGCTCTATTACATGATCAACTTTTACGTTCAGATCGAAGAGCAGAACGATCAGCTGATTATCCTCGAAAATCAGGCAACAGCAGCCCAGCTGGCGATGCTGCGCTATCAGCTCAACCCGCACTTCCTGTTCAACACGCTCAATTCGATCTCGACGCTGGTGCTGCTCAAACACACCGAACCGGCCAACGCCATGCTTACGCGGCTATCCTCGTTCCTGCGCTATACACTGGCGAATGAGGCTTCGGCGCGGGTCACCGTTGCCCAGGAGGTCGAAACGCTGAAGCTCTATCTCGATATCGAACGGATGCGCTTTGAAGAGCGGCTGCGCACCACGTTCTACATCGATGAGGCCACCCTGCCGGGGCTGCTGCCATCGCTTTTGCTCCAGCCATTGGTGGAAAACGCGATCAAATATGCTGTCAGCCCGCACGAAGCAGGGGCGGATATTACCATTACAACACAGCTCGTCGGACCCACGCTTCGCATCACCGTCTCCGATAGCGGTCCGGGATTGCAAAGCAGTGCCACCGACAACAGGTTGTCAGGCGTGACGTTAGATGGCGGCGAGCAGGTATCCACCGGAGTCGGCCTCGCCAACACACGTGACCGGCTGGCGCAGGCTTACGGCGATACCCACCGCTTTGAGATTGCCGATGCCTCCGAAGGCGGATTTGCCGTGATAATCGAGATTCCATTTGAGCGCCGCGAAGTTTCCCTACCGCTTGCCGCACGGTAAGCGGCGCAGCAGCCAACAGCAGGTATAACCCATGACCATCCGCACGATTCTCGTCGATGATGAAAAGCTGGCAATCCAGGGGCTTCAGCTGCGGCTAGCCAAGTTTCCCGACGTTGAAATCATTGAAACTTGCAGCAACGGGCGCGAGGCGATCCGCAAGATCAAGACTGAAAAGCCTGATCTGGTGTTCCTCGACATTCAGATGCCCGGCTTCGATGGCTTCTCGGTGGTCAAGGGCGTGATGGACATCGAACCGCCGCTGTTTGTCTTCGTCACCGCCTATCAGGAGCACGCGGTGCGCGCGTTTGAGGCCAATGCGATCAACTATCTGATGAAGCCAGTCGACGAGGACAAGCTGGCTGATACGCTTGACCGGGTGCGCACCCGGCTATCCGAAAAACGTTCGGTCGAAGAGGCAGAGAAGCTCAAGATCGTGCTCGCCGAGGTTGCCCCCGATGCGATGGATGCCATGCCCGATGACGAAGACGTCGGCGGCGCGCACGGGGCGGCGCGGTTTGAAAAGCTGATCAACATCAAGGATCGCGGCCAGATCTTCCGCGTCGATGTTGATACTATCGAACATATCGAGGCGGCGGGCGATTACATGTGCATTTTCACAGCGGGTAATTCGCTGATCCTGCGCGAAACGATGAAAGACCTTGAGCGGAGGTTAGACCCGCGCGTGTTTCAGCGCGTCCACCGCTCGACCATCGTCAACCTCGATCTGGTGCGACAGGTGAAGCCGCACACCAACGGCGAGTGTTTTCTGGTGCTCGAAAGCGGTGCGCAGGTGAAGGTTTCGCGCTCGTACCGTGATGTCGTGGCGCGGTTTGTGCATTAGGGCAGGGAGGATGGGGCACTTTACACTCTCCGGCTTCGACCTCGATGCCTTCGTAACCGACACGCTGGCCGAAGACCTTGGCGTTGGCCTGCCCGGCGGCGGGCATGATGTGACCAGCGAATCGGTGATCCCGGCTGACGCGCAATTCTCTGGCACAATGGACAGCCGCGATGGGATTGTAGTTTGCGGGCTGCCGATTGCCGCTGCTTTTTTCCGCTCCCTAGATCCCGATATGGTAATTGAGATTCTCGCCAAAGAAGGCGTGGTTGTGGCCCCCGGAACCGACCTCATGCGCCTAACCGGCAATGCCCGCGCGATGCTCACCGCCGAGCGTTCGGCGCTGAACACGGTGCAGCACCTCTCGGGTATCGCAACGATGACCCGCGACTATGTGGAGGCGATGGGCACCACCACAGCGATACTGCTCGATACCCGCAAGACCATCCCCGGCCTGCGTCACCTAGAAAAATACGCCACGCGCATGGGCGGCGCGCAGAACCACCGCATGGGGCTGTGGGACGCGGCGATGATTAAGGACAACCATGTGGCGGTCGCGGGCGACGTGGGTGAAGCTGTGCGTCGCGCAAAAGCCGCTGGCGTCACCCGGATCATCTGCGAGGTCGACTGCATCGACCAGATCGAACCCGCGCTTGCCGCCGGTGCCAGCCACCTGCTGCTCGATAACATGAATCCGGCAATGCTGCGCCAAGCCGTAGCGCTGGTCGCGGGCCGCGTACCGTGCGAGGCATCAGGCGGCGTGCGGCTCGATACCATCGCCGCCATAGCCGCGAGCGGGGTAAATTACGTTTCGGTCGGAAGGCTGACCCAGAGCGCGCCCGCTGCCGATGTTGGGCTGGATTTTGCATTGCTGTGAGGGGTGCTGCGATCTTGGCGGCGGTGCTGATCGCGCTCCCCGTGCCCGCTCTCGCGCAGGCCTATCAATGCGCGGTGCCGCCGGTGCTGCAGCCCTTGCCGCGCGTTGAGCCTGACGGCCCGCGCAACCTTACGCCCGTGCGCTCGCTCACGCTGGCGCTGAGTTGGTCGCCGGAATTCTGCCGCAAGGATCATGATCCACAATCGGTGCAGTGTTCGGGCAAATATGGCCGCTTCGGCTTTATCGTCCACGGTCTGTGGCCCGAGGGCGGTGGCAGAAACGCGCCGCAGTGGTGCACCCCCGCCATCCAGCCCTCGCCAGAAACCGTACGGCGCAATATGTGCATGAGCCCCGCGCCCTATCTGATCGCCCACGAATGGGCCAAGCACGGCAGCTGCATGGCGGCGAGCCCCGATGATTATTTCCGCACCGCGCATTTGTTGTGGGACCGGCTGAAATGGCCAGACATCGATGTGCTGTCGCGCAAGAAAGTGCTCACCGTGGGTGACCTGCGAGCAGAACTGCTGATCGCTAATCCGGCGCTGCGGCGCGATGCCATCGGCGTGCTGACCAATGAGCGTGGTTGGCTGCGCGAATTGCGGCTGTGCTATTCACGAACACTGCGTCCGCAGCCGTGTGGCCGTTACCAATACGGCCCCGCCGATACGGCCCCGCTCAAAATCTGGCGCGGGATTTAGCGTCGCTGCTGGAAAAAGCCGCGTAGCAGCTCCGCCGCCTCCGCCTCGCCCATTCCTGAATAAACTTCGGGTCGGTGCAGGCACTGATCCTGATCGAACACGCGGGCACCGTGCTCGACCGCGCCGCCCTTCGGATCGCTCGCGGCATAATAGAGCTTGGCGATGCGAGCATGGGCAATGGCACCGGCGCACATCGCACAGGGCTCCAGCGTCACCCACAACTCACAGCCATCAAGCCGCTGATTTCCCAGTGCCTGAGCGGCGGCGCGAATCGCCAGAATTTCGGCATGGGCGGTCGGATCGTGCGTGCCGCGCGGCGCATTGTGCGCGCGAGCGATGATCTGCCCATCGCAAACCACAACGGCTCCAACCGGCACCTCACCCACAATGGCTGCGCTTTTGGCCTCGGCCAAGGCGAGGACCATAGGTTCAGGGAGCGGCCAGCGGTTCATTCGCTCGCTATGCCGTGATAACTTGACCGTTCAAGGGCTAAACGCTATGCGCGCGCCTTCGACCGGAAACGGTAACCAGAATCAAGCGAGTAACATCATGTCCCGCATTTGCGAACTGACCGGCAAGAGCCGCCAGGTAGGCCACAACGTCAGCCACGCCAACAATAAGACCAAGCGCGTGTTCCTGCCCAACTTGCAGAACGTTACGCTGATGTCCGAATCGCTCGACCGCAGCTTCAAGTTCCGCGTTTCAACCCACGGTCTGCGCTCGGTTGAGCATAACGGCGGGCTGGACAACTGGTTGCTCAAAACATCGGACGCAAAGCTTTCAGACAATGCGGTCAAGGTAAAGCGCGAGCTGGTCAAGAAGGCCGCCGCCTGAATTTGCTGCCAGCCTGACCGGGCTGGCGCTAAATCGGCTAAATCGAATGCCAAAAGGCGCGCATGGGTTGGTCCCTTGCGCGCCTTTCTTGTTTGGGGCTGTTACCAACACTTGCTTCCCCGCAAAGGCGGGGGTCTCAGGAGGCTGGGCCCAAGCTCGCGCCTGAAGGCCTGAGGCCCCCGCCTTCGCGGGGGAGTTGGGTCTATCAAGCACAGCCGTTCCTCCGCATGTGCCTCATCCGGCCATCCGTGCGCGCCATCCACACGAAAAGGGCGGCTCCGCAGAACCGCCCTTCTCAATTATTGCCGTGGTGTGACCCGGTTTAGAAGTCGACCCTGGCTCCGACGCGGAACGCACGACCGATGAACAACGAATCCTGCCAGGCAGGGTTGAACTGGTAGATGCCGTAAGCAGCGTTCGGGGTGTAGTCAGGCTTGCGGTTAAAGATGTTCTTCACGTCCATATAGATCGTGAACTTGTTGGTAACCTTGGCTTCAACGTGGCCGTCCATGTAGAAGGTGGACTTCTCGTTGCAGATCACCGGATCGCCGTTGTTATAGGCAACGATCTGACCGTCAAACGTTGACTGCGCGCAATTGCCATAAGTGCCACCCGAATCGGTGGCAACTTCGGAGAAGCCGCTGGTGTAGTTTGCCGTCAGCGTGAAGCTATAGACATTGTTGAAGTCCAGCGTGTTCTGCCACGTTGCACGCCACTTTGGTGCACCCGAGCACGAAGTGATGTTGCACGCGCCAAGCGAGTTGTCATAACGGAGGACGGTACCATCTTCGTTGGTCTGTTCGAGGCGGATCAGCATCGAAGCGCTGGCCTTTGACCGCAAAGAGATCGTGTTGGTCAGCGGCAAGCGAAGATCGGCCGAGAAATCAAGCCCACGGGCCAGATACTTGTCGGCGTTCTTGTACGAACCGATAATCGTGCCGAGCAGCGGCAGCGCGGTGGGGTTCAGCGGATCGGCCACACCCTGGGTTGAGCTGATGCCGGGAACGCCATTGACCACGCCATTGTTCAGATAATAGGCACTGATGATGGCGTTCGAGGCCGAGGTTGGAATGATCACGTTGTTCAGCTTGATTTGATAGTAATCGGCCGTGAGCGTGATCTGGCGGGTTGGCTGAAGAACGATTCCAGCGGTGAATCCTTCAGACGTTTCTGGCTTGAGGTTCGGGTTGCCGGCCGAAGTCAGGCCGTAGTTGTAACCGCCCGTGTAGTACGAAGGGTTCGAAGCATGCGCCGCGCAGAACGCTGTGAACGTTGCTGATGCGCAGTTGATATTGCCGCTGACGAAACCTGTGGTGGGCAAGGCGAACGATTCGCTGAAGCCCGGGATACGGAAACCACGCGAATAGGTACCGCGCAGCTTAACCTGTTCAATCGGACGGAATTCGGCCTCAAACTTAGGCGAGAACCGCGACTGGCCGCTCGAATAGTGATCGTATGAACCCAGAGCCTTGATCCGGAAAATATCGAGGATCGGGGCGGCGACTTCATAGCCGACCGACCAGACATTGCGGCTGCCATCCACGCCAACCGCGTTGATGCTATAATAGCGCGCGGTTGGATCGACGTTATTCGGAGCGTTCGAGCTTGGGTTATGGATTTCCTCGTGGCGGTATTGCCCCGAGACAGCGACGATGAGCTTGCCGCCTGGAAGATCAAACATTTCCTTGCTGATCGTGGCGGTAACTTCGGCCAGCTTCGACGAGGAATGGTTGAAGTTGTCCGGGAACACCGACTGCTGCTGGGCGGTGGTGTTGGCGGTTGGCGTAACGAAGTTATAACCACCGGTGGCGATCGCGTTGAGCAGGCCCTTCAGGTAGGTGTAGCCCCTTTGCGTGCGATCAAGGGTAACGGTCGAATAGGTGCCCTGAACGCTGTAATCAAAGCCTTCAGAGAACGAACCGTTAAGACCGACGGTTGCCCGATAGGTCTGGGTGTTCGCGATAGTTTGGCGTGGCTGATAAGGCAGGCCGATAAGCCGAGCCTGATTGCCCTGCGCCGCGAACGGATTGTTAGGGTTCAGCGTGCCGTTAGCGGCAGTACATCCAGTCGCAGTCACCGAGTTTGTGAACACGCCGTTTGTGCCGATTGTAGCAACACCCTGCGGGCAGACATAGACCGGAAGGAAGATCGTGCTGACAGTCCGAATCTGGCCGCCATTGGCGGTCGCGCCCGTGTAGCCTGAAGGCGTGATCAAGTTGTCGGTCTTAGTGTTGTAATAATTGAACATCACGTAAGCTTCGGCACTATCGCTCAGCTTGAACGTCGCGCGGAAGTTGGCACCCTTACGCTCGGTGGGCGAATTGTAATAGCGGTACTGCTTGTTCAAATCCTGCTGACAAACCACGGCTGGTGTGATCGTTCCTGCACGCTGCGCTGTGGTCAACGTTGCTGAAGCCAGATCGCCGCAGCCTGCAGGGTTTAGAGACTGATAGCCGCCGAGCGATCCAAATGCCGCGCTGTATGGGCGAACGAACGCTGCCGTTGTCGACTGGAAACCGTTGTAATTACCATTCGCCTGAATCCCATTACGGACGTTATTGGCCAAGCAGCCCTGAGCGGCGGTGCCGCAGATCGTGCTCTGATCCGAAGTGTTGAACGGTGCATCGCGATCTGAAAGCTTCAAGCCCGAAGTCTTCTGGTATTCAGCGTTGACGAAAACGTTGAAGCCCTGCTCGTTAAGGTCTCCGTAGCCGTAAGTCGCGCTGATCTTTTGATCACCCGCGTCGCCGCGCTCAGAAACGCCCGCCGAAGCTGCGAGATGCAGCCCCTTGATCTGGCGCTTGATGATGATGTTGACCACGCCGGCAATAGCGTCAGTACCATAGGTGGCCGAAGCGCCATCTTGAAGGACTTCAATGCTCTCAACAATCGAGCCTGGGATCGTGTTGATATCAACGAAGTTACGATAGCCATCATCAGCCAGTGGATAAGGCGCAGTGCGCAGGCCGTTGAACAGAGTCAGCGTGTAGGCATCGTTAAGCCCGCGCAGCGACGGCGCGCTGGCACCGGTGGCGAAACCGAAAGATGACCAGCTTGGTGGCGCGGTGCCCTGGTTGTTCGAGGTCAGCGACTGAATAGCGTCAGCAACGGTCGAAATGCCGCGCTTGGTAATGTCGTCGGCGGTGACCGAAACGATCGGCGAGGCAGTTGCTGCGGCCGGGTTACGGATAATTGAGCCGGTAACCACGATGGCCTTATCAGTAGGCTCGTCAGCTGGCTGTGCGGCAGGCGCAGTCTGCGCAAATGATGCGGTGCTGACCAATGCAAGGCCGAGCGCGGCGGATGCCGAGCTGATCTTCAACGCGGCAAGAGTGTGTTTTTTCACGATGCAGTCCCTTTATCTGGTGGAAACTTTCCGGAGAAATCCGGGGCTTCCATTTGCATTTTCCACTTAGGCTGGGGATCCCCCCTCAACTAACGCCAGATAGCGTCAACCAGGTCCCCAAAGCGGAAAGATGACCTTTCTTGGCGGAAAGCGGCGCTTGCAGCAAAGAATTGGTTACGGTCGAAAACAGATTCTTGGTGCGGTGTGACTAATCTACAACAAGGCCGGTGTGCTGTGGAAGCACGGCTTTCTGCGGAGCCGACGAGGCAACATTACTCTAATGTTACGATTTTCGGACCGTCCACGCAGCGATATTACGCGTAGTGCGGTTCTGGTGAACTGGAAGGCTCTTCGGGCAGGCTTAAGGCGCGACAAACAGCAGCGGATCGAGCCGGGCATCGCGCCATTTCAGCGCCCAATGAAGATGCGGCCCGGTGGCGCGTCCAGTCATTCCAACCCAGCCAAGCACTTGACCTTTCACTACATGATCGCCTTCGCGCACCGCCAACCGCGCGCTGTGGAGGAAGGCGCTCGACAAACCTGCGCCATGATCGACGATCAGGAGATTGCCCTCCAGCGTGAACGAAGCGGCCGCGGCGAGGACCACCACGCCATCGGCCGGCGCGGTGTAGGGCGTGCCCTGCACTCCGGCGATGTCTAGCCCGGCGTGGTAGGCTCCCGGAATGCCGCGAAATACGCGCTGCGATCCGAAGCGCCCGCGAATCGCACCTTTGAGCGGCCAGGCGAAATCTTGCTGCCAGCCCTTGGCATCGGTTGGCTTGTTGCGGGCAGCGCCGATCTGGGCGAGTTCACTTTTGCGAATGCGGGCAAAGTCCGCATCAGGAATCGCCGGTGGGTGAAAGGGCGTGTTGACGCGTTCGATCTGCCAGCTGCGCGGGGTTATCGCGAGCGAGCGCTTTACCGGCGTCGATGCGCCGCGCTGCGCAACCAGTTCGGCCACCGGGCCAGCATCACGGTCAAACGCGCCGAAGAAGCTGCCATCGTCCATCATTGCCAGCGGCTTGCCATCGAGCAGCAAGGCGGTTGTTCCCAAGGGTGCAGTACCGCGCAGCCAACCGCCTTGGGTGAATTGTCCTGCCAAGACAAAGTCTGCTGTTCGCTGGATCGCGGCTTGCGGGGCATCGCTGGGGAACGCCGGGGCCGTTGACGGCGCGGCCAGTATCAGGCCGAATAGTACAAGGGCTAAACCGCGCCGCGCCATGGCTTTAACCCCCGCGCTCACACCACGCCGAGCAGCCGCCTCGTCGCCACCGCGCAGCTGGAATAGGCTTCCTGCCGGGTGACGCTCCAGTACCGCAGCGCCTCAAGCATCACCGGCTCACCGGTTACCGCGCATTTGACATGGGTTCCGGGCGTAATCACGCGAAACCCGTTGGGCTCATAGCGCAGCACGGCGATCCGTTCGGAGGAAGACATCAACATTGGGCGGGCTTAGCCACTGCCGAGGCTTAAAGCAATTTCGGTTGCTGGGTATTATCGGCGCGCCGTGGTGGTTTCGCGGCTGGTGGTTTCATTGTCGTGATCGAAGCGTCGGGGACCACGCTGAGGCTGCCATCGCTGAACTTGATCATCAGCCGGGCTTCGCGCGCTCCGCCTTCCGCCGATGTCACCGTCTGCCCCGCCGCGCCGAGCACCCGCGCATAGCCGCGCGCCAGCACATTATCCGGATTGAGCGACGTCATAACGCGCGCGGTGGCGGCAAGCCTTTCACGCCCCGATGCCAGCCCCCGCGTCAGCAGCGCCGGCGCCAATCGCGCGCTGCCTAGCTGCCGCCGCGCGATATCCACCCGCTGGGCGAGCAAGGGTAGCGAAAGCCGCGCCGCATCGTTTTGCAGCGAGGTTCGCGCTACTGCGATTCGCTCGGACAATCCCCGCCGCAACCGCTCACCCAGATCGTCGAGCTTCTGCGCCGGACTAGCAAGCAGCGCCTCGGGCCGGGGCAGGCGCTGCGCTCGCGCCTCCAGCCGCTCACGCCCCAAAGCCAGCGGACGAACCACTGCGCGGCGATTTCGCAAGGCCAGTTCAGCGATCTGCCCGCACAGCTCCTCACGCACCGGGACCGCGAGTTCGGCAGCGGCGGTGGGCGTCGGCGCGCGCAGATCGGCGGCGAAATCGGCGAGCGTGGTATCGGTTTCATGCCCGACGGCGGAGATCACCGGAATGGTCGATTCGGCGATGGCGCGGACGACAATTTCCTCGTTGAATGACCACAGATCCTCGATTGACCCGCCTCCGCGCGCGACGATAATCACATCAGGACGGGGTATAGATGACCCCGAGACGATCCCCGAAAACCCCCGAACCGCCGCCGCAATCTGCGCCGCCGCGCCGTTCCCCTGAACCAGCACAGGCCAGACGAGCACGTGACTGGGAAATCGGTCAGCCAAGCGGTGCAGGATATCACGGATCACCGCGCCCGTTGGCGAGGTTACCACACCAATCACTTGGGGCAGATAAGGCAAACGGCGTTTCTTGCTCGCATCAAACAGCCCTTCGGCCTCAAGCCGCGCCTTGGTTTTCGCCAGCATCGCCAGCAGTGCGCCTTCACCGGCGATCTCCATTCGCTCGATAACGATCTGGTAGTTTGAGCGCCCCGGATAGGTGGTCAGCTTGCCGGTGACGACCACCTCAATCCCGTCTTCGGGCAGGAAGGCAAGACGGCTGACATTGCCCTTCCACATTACCGCATCGAGCCGGGCAGCGTCATCTTTCAGGCTGGCATAGAGATGGCCTGAGGCGGCGCGTTTGACGCCTGAAAGCTCGCCGCGCACCCGCACGAAACCGAACTGGCCCTCAACCGCGCGTTTGAGCGCGGCGGATATTGCGCTGACCGACAAGGGCTCGGCGTTGCCGCCCGGCGCATCCTTCGCTACCAGCCCGCCAGGCAGGTCATCATCGGCATCATCGAAAGGGTTAGGCGGGGGCATGAACATCCTGCTTTTGGGATCGGGCGGACGCGAACATGCGCTGGCGTGGAAGCTGGCGCAATCGCTGATCTGCGACAAATTGTTCGCCGCACCGGGTAATCCGGGGATTGCCGACTATGCTGAGCTGGTGGCGATCAATGCAGGCGACCACGGCGCGGTGATCGCGTTTTGCGCGGCGCAAGCCATCGGCCTCGTAGTCGTCGGCCCCGAAGCGCCGCTGGTCGATGGCCTCGCTGATTCGCTACGAGCGCAGAACATTCCGGTGTTCGGCCCCAGCAAAGCCGCCGCGCAGCTCGAAGGATCGAAGGGCTTTACGAAAGATCTTTGCGCCCGCGCGAACATTCCAACTGGGGGATATGCGCGCGTTGCCAACCTTGCTGATGGAATGGCTGCGCTCGAACATTTCGGCGCGCCAGTCGTTATCAAGGCCGATGGCCTCGCGGCGGGCAAAGGCGTCACGGTCGCCATTACCATGGCCGAGGCCCAAAAGGCCGTGCACGACATTTTTGCGGGTCGCTTCGGCGAAGCAGGGGCCGAAGCCGTAATCGAGGAGTTCCTAGACGGCGAGGAGGCGAGCTTCTTTGCCCTGACCGACGGAACCACCGTGCTGCCCTTCGCCTCCGCGCAAGATCACAAGCGCGTCGGCGAAAGCGATACCGGCCCCAACACCGGCGGCATGGGCGCCTATAGTCCAGCCCGGGTGCTTACCCCGGTGCTTGAGGCTGAGGCGATGGCGGCGATTATCGTGCCGACGGTGGAAACGCTGCGCGCCGAAGGTATGCCTTATTCGGGCGTGCTGTTCCTCGGGCTGATGCTGACCGCCAAAGGCCCCGAGCTGATCGAATACAACTGCCGGTTCGGTGATCCCGAATGCCAGGTGATGCTGATGCGGCTCGAATCGGATCTGGGTGAACTGCTGCTTGCCTGCGCCGAAGGGCGGCTGAGCGAGATTGAACCGCCTCGCTTCTGCGATGATACCGCGCTGACGGTGGTAATGGCGGCGCAGGGCTATCCCGATGCCCCGAAAAAGGGCGGGGCGATTGCGGGGCTCGATGATGCCGAGGCCGCTGGCGCAAAAGTTTTCCACGCCGGAACCACGCTCAACCATGGCGCGCTAGTGGCCAGCGGCGGGCGGGTTCTCAATGTCACCGCGATGGCGGCCAGCGTTACCGAAGCCCAAGCCCAAGCCTATGCCGCGCTCGACAAGATCGTCGCTCCTGACCTGTTCTGCCGCCGCGACATCGGCTGGCGCGAAGTTGCGCGCGAGGCTGAGGTCGGGTGATTATCGACCGCAATCTGGCGGTGATTGCGGTGGTCGCCGCAGTAATCGCGGTGATTGCGCCGTTCGATAGACTGTTCCTGCCGCTCACCTTTGGCTCGCCGCTGCTGCGTGCGGGACTGATGGCGTTTCTGGCGGTAACGGGTGGCGCTGCCGCAAAGGCCTGCGGGTTGCGGCTTGAAGGCCACGGCGCGAAATATCCGCTGCTGATCGGGCTGGGGGCAGCCTTGGCGGTTGCCGCCTATGTATTTGTTCTTGATGTAGTGCTGCTGCGCCCAATGCTTTCGGCTGATTATGTTGCCTATCTGCATGTGCCGCTGGACGAGCGGCTGGCGGGCTTTATGCTGCGTGCGTTCAATGAAAACGTGCTGTACCGGTTGTTCCTGTTCCCGGTGATCGCGCTTGCCGCCCAGCGTGTGCTGCGCCGTGATCACATTTCTCCGCGCCTGCTAATTGCCGCGATGGTGGCGGCGCAAGTCATCAACATCGCCGCCAACGCGGTGCTGCCTTTGCCCGATCCGATCACGCTTGCCCGGCTGGGATATGATGCGATCCGTTACGTTGCGCCCGGGGTGGTATGGGCCATGCTCTTCCGCCGCTATGGTTTCGCCACGGCTGAAGTCGCTTCGGTCGGTTGTCACGTGTTCCTGCAACCGGCGTTCAGCTTAATTTTCTGACCGCATTCTGATTCGCGCGTGGGCGCAGGGCGCGCTACTCACCCCGCAGTTCCACCCAAACCGGCGCGTGATCGCTGGCCTTTTCGCGTCCGCGATGGTCTTTGTCGACGCCCACTGCCACCAGCCGGTCGGCGAGTTCGGGCGAGAGCAGGAGGTGATCGATGCGGAAGCCGTGATCGCGCTGCCACGCGCCCGCCTGATAATCCCAGAAGGTCCAGACGCCGCCCTGCGGATTGAGCCGGTCCAGCGCATCGGTCCATCCGTCGGCAAGAATGCGGGCATAAGCATCGCGCGATTCGGGCTGCATCAGCGCGTCCATCGCCATCGCCTTGGGGGCCCAGACATCCTTGTCTTCAGCAATCACATTGAAATCGCCGAGCACGATGGCGGGAACTTCCTCGGCTGAAATGGCGCGCATCCGCGCCTGCAACCGCTCCATCCAGCGGAGTTTGTAATCGAACTTTGGCCCCGGCTGCGGGTTGCCATTGGGCAAATAGAGGCAGCAAACGCGGATGCCAAAGACATCGGCTTCAAGGTATCGCGAATGCTCGTCCTCAGGCTCCCCCGCAAGCCCACGCTGGACCTCCACTGGGGCGACTCCGTCCGCGAGAATCGCGACGCCATTGAAGCCTTTTTGCCCGTGCCAGATCGCGTGATAGCCGATCTTCTCGAACTCTGCCGCCGGGAAACCCTCATCCTGCGTCTTGATTTCCTGCAAGCAGGCGACCGAGGGCCGGGTTTCTTCGAGCCATTCGAGCAGGCGCGGCAGGCGCGCCTTGATGCCGTTGATATTAAACGTGGCGATTTTGATCATACCGCGAAGCTGGACCCGCATCCGCAGCCTGCGACCGCCTGCGGGTTCTCGATCTTGAACATCGAACCACCAAGCGATTCGACGAAATCGACCACGCAGCCCGACACCAAATCAAGGCTCATCGAATCGACCACCAGCTTAACTCCGTCGGTTTCTGCAATCGTATCATCGGCCTCGACACTGTCTGCCAAGCCATAGCGATACTGGAAGCCTGAGCAGCCCCCGCCTTCGACCGAAAGTCGTAGCACCGCTTCCCTGCCCTGCTTGGCAGCAATCGCGGCAACGCGGCACGCCGCCGAGTGGCTTAGGGTTACGGGGCTGAGAGTTGCTGGAGCGTTCATAGCACTAATGTAGGCGCTGGGTGGCCTTGCGGCAAGCCGATCACCCCGTCTGGATATAGCTGCGCATCGCATCGGCCTCAGCCTCGATCCGATCAATGCGGTATTTGACCAGATCGCCGATCGAAACGAAGGCCACCGTTCGCCCGCCTTCGGTCACTGGCAGATGGCGGATACGGCGGCGGGTCATCAATGCGAGCGCTGACATCACTTCGGTATCGGGGCTGACAGTGATCGCAGGCGCAGTCATCACTTCGCGCACCGGCTTATCGAGCGCATCGGCGCCCGCGCTGGCGAGGCAATAGATCACATCGCGTTCGGAAAATATCCCGGCGATTCCTTCGCCATCATCAACCGGCAGCGCGCCTATACGGTTTTGCGCCAGCAGCGCAATCGCTTCACGCACGCTGATATCGCCAGTGCAAGAGGTGATGTCGGCGCTTGGCCGTGCGGCAACAATTCGCGCAATAGTCATCCCGATTCTCCCGTTATTGCTTTGGGCAGGAAGATGACACGAATTGCGGGCGCGGGCGAGTCGCTATCCTTCAGCCGGGTAAAGCCGGAAGTCTTCCACCGGCACCCCGCCCACCAGATGCTCCTGAATGATCCGCTCAAGCACTGGCGGGGTGCAGGAATGGTACCAAACGCCATCCGGGTACACCACCGCGACCGGGCCTGCCGCGCAAATCCTCAAGCAATCGGCCTTGCTGCGGAAAATCCCTTGCTGGCCAAGCCCCAGTTCCCTGATCCGGCTTTTGAGAAATTTCCACGAGGCCGAACCGACGCTCGCCGGGCAGCACTTGGCCTTTTGCGGTTCGCCGCAAAGGAAAATGTGGCGCTTGATCTGGTCCGCGCCTTCTTCGATCATCGCCGCGCGGGCGGCGGTGATGCGTTGCGTCTCTTTGGGAGTCTCTTTGGGGCCTTCTTGGATGCTCTGGTCGGTCATGCGCGGAGCATCCACTCGTTCATTGCTTGGCGAATAGCATCGGGAATGGCGCAAGGTTTGCCGCCTAGGGTGGACACCATCACCGAAGCCGCAGTGGCAATCGGTCGTCCGCCCTGGAGCAGCAGCAGCGCGAGATCATAACTCGATGTTCCCAGACGCGTCGCGCCAACGTGGACGACAATGCTTCCGGGAAAATACGCCTCACCAAGGAATTCGATTGCCAAGCTTGCCACCATCGCCCCGCGCCCGGCAATGTCATCAAAAAATCCGCTCGCGCGGTGGAACCGCACGCGGCCCTCCTCGACAAAACCGGCGAGCGAAACGTTGTTGACGTGGCGGTTGACGTCAATGTCGCCAAAGCGAACGTCGGCCTCGGTAACGAAAGGATAGCGCGCCGGGTCGAGCAGCGCGGGATCGGGTTTTGCCATAAGTCTGGCTTAAACCTTCTTGCCGACGATCCGGGCAATTTCGGCGGCGACCAGCGTTTCGACCAGCGGTGGCAGGTTCTTATCGAGCCATTCGGCGAGCGCCGGTCGCAGCAGTTCGCGCGTCATGCCTTCGAGCGAGGTTTCGCCTGAACGAACGATCTGCGGCTGCGCGCCCGGCTGCGCCATCACCGAAAGCGCGGCGAGCGATTCGCGCATCGAAGCCCGCGCCATTTCGGTGATCAACGGGGTTTCGGGAACTTCGTCTTCCTGCTCATCGGCGAAATCGACCTCGGAAAGGTCGAGGATCTCATCTTCCGAAAGCGAAACGGAGGAGGCGGCAGGTGCAGGTTTGTCTCGCGTGGGCGCGACGATCGCGTCGCGGTTATCGCGCGCGATGACCTTTTTGATCGAGGCGAGAATTTCCTCGACCGATGGTTCGCCAGCCTGTGCCATCAATTTGCCTGTGCCATCTACGCCTGCCCCCGGAAGTGATCCTGCAAGCCCGCAGAATCACCAATTCATTTACCCGCTGGGATTGAACCGTTCTGCACCGGCGTGTCAACCGTGCGGGTCGCCGTCGGTTTGGCCTGCGGATCCAAGTCCCAATCGAAGAACTTGCCGCGCACCCGATTGTAATTGGTAATTGGATCGTAAAACGCGCCGCCTTCCAGCCCAAGATCGCGCGCTTCAGCCTTGCCCATCGCGGCGAGCAGGTTGAAGCCCGCGACATAGGCATTGCGCCGCGCGGTCACCAGATTGACCTGCGCGTTGAGCAGTTCCTGTTCGGCGTTGAGAATATCGAGGATGGTGCGGTTGCCGACAGAATTTTCCGCGCGGACGCCCTCAAGGCTGAGCGCGGCGGCATCAACCGCCTGTTGGTTCGAGCCGATAACCTCACCTGCTGCCTGCCACTGCGAATAGGCCGAGCGCACACCAGCGATCACCGCGCGCTCGGTGCCGATCTCCTGATCGAGCGCTGCGCCTTCGCGCGCCCGCGCCTGCCGCTGCTGCGCCGCCGGAAGCCCGCCAGAGAATATCGGAAGCGTTGCCCGGATACCCGCCTGCGCGGTTGTTGACGTTTGCGACAGCGTTCCAACGGGCACCGAACTTCCGCCCAGCGTACCCATGTAATCGGTGTATCCGCCCGCGGAAAATAGGCTGACCTTGGGCAGACGCCCCGCGCCCGCTACGCTGACATCGTATCCCGCCGCCTTGCTGCGGATGCGCGAAGCGATGAGATCGGGATTGTTATCGAGCGCTGACTGAATTGCCTCGTCGGGGCTGGCGGGCATCCCCGGAAGCGGCGGCGGCGGATCGAGCACCATCGGCGGCCGTCCGACCAACTGGATATATTTTTCGCGCGCAGCAGCAAGGTTGGCGCGCTGAATTCGCAGGTTTGATCGCGCCACCGCCAGCCGTGATTGCGACTGCGCCACGTCGGTGCGGGTAAGATCACCGATTTCAAACCGGTCGCGCGTCGATTGCACGCTAAGTCCGAGCACTTCAACATTGTGCGTCCCAAGCCCGACAATCGCCTCGTTCGAGATGACATCAAGATAGGCGGCGACGACTTGCGAAAATAGCCCGCTTTCGGTCCCGCGCAGATCGGCCTGCCCAGCCTTGATCCGGGTTTCCGCCGCGCGAACCGAATTCTTCACCGCGCCGCCCGAATAGACCGGGACCGAAAGGTTGACCTGAAAATCGAGCGCACGGTCGGGCGAAGTGAAGCTGTTGGCTGACTTTTTGATGAAGTCGGTGAAGCTGGCGGTGCCTGATAGCGATGGCAGCCCAGCCGCTTTGGCAATGTTGACGCTTTCGTCGGTCGCCTTCTGGTTCTCCCTCGCAGCGGCCAGCGTCGGGTTGGTCTGATAGGCGCTGACCAGCGCAGATCGCAGATCATCGGCACGCGCTGGGCCAGCACCGAGCAGCATTGCGGCACCCAATACCAAGCGCAGGCGCGGGGGCGACATGGCTAGAAACTCCAGCTTTTCGCTGCGGCAAATGCGGCGAGCACCGGCATGCCGATCTCAGCCAGGTTCATCAACGCGACGCCATTGCCCGACTTGCGCCCGGCCGCCAGCCGCGTAATTCCACGCGTCACCACGCCGGTGATGACCCGGCCATCGTTGGCAAGCATAGCGGCGATGGTGCCGGGCAGAACTTCGGCAGCACCGTCGATCAGAATCAGAGCATAGGGTCCGCGATTTTTCTTGGCAGCTGCGTCAGCGGGCGAGATCAGTGTGCCTTCGCCGCCCATCGCGGTGACCAGCGCAGCGAGGTAGCCGCTGTCCGAGACGATCAGCACCTTTTCACCCGGTTGCAGTGCAGCTTCGGCCAGCATGCGGCCGTGGACCAGCGGCGCAGCAAGACCTGCGCCGCCACCCAGCGGCAGCGCGCGGTCAACATAGGCATTGGCTTTGAGTGCCGGGGGGACAAAATCCTCACGCTCAACCGCGCCCATCGCGCGCAGTACGGCGGAATCATTTACGCCGCTCACCCGAAGCTGGCAGTCAATCATGGCGCGGCGCGCGCTGGCTGGCATGGCGCGGCGCGCGTCTGAACCATTTTGCATAACGGGCGCTTCGGCAATCAAGGTCATCAAAGGTCAGTCCTTTTCGCGTCGCTGTATTGCATAGATAACACGCCGCCGCAATCGCCTGCCTTCTAGGCCAAGCAAATTCTCGCGCCAAGTGCTTTGACGGCGGGGGAGTCGCGCGCCTATTGGGGCGGGGAAATCATGCAACAGTATGGAGTGGGTCGTTGTGGCTGAAATGGTGACAATCCGCGAGCAGGACCTCATCGACAGCATTGCCGATGCGCTCCAATACATCAGCTATTTCCACCCGATGGACTATATCCGCGCGCTCGGCATCGCCTATGAGGCTGAGCAAGGCCCGGCAGCGAAAGACGCTATCGCCCAGATCCTGACCAACAGCCGCATGTGCGCCGAAGGCCACCGGCCAATCTGCCAAGACACCGGCATCGTCAACGTGTTCATCGAATGGGGGCAGAATTGCCGCCTCGAATCGGAAATGTCGTTGCAGGAAGTCGTCGATGAAGGCGTGCGCCGCGCATACCTCAACCCGGAAAACAAACTGCGCGCTTCGATTCTAACCGACCCTGCCTTCACCCGCCGCAACACCCGCGATAACACTCCGTCGGTGCTCCATGTGACTATGGTCAAAGGCAACACGGTCTCGATTGATGTCGCGGCGAAGGGCGGCGGCAGCGAAAACAAATCGAAGTTCAAAATGATGAACCCCAGCGATTCAATCGTCGATTGGGTGGTCGAGATGCTGCCGCAGATGGGCGCTGGATGGTGCCCACCGGGAATGCTCGGCATCGGCATTGGCGGTACGGCAGAGCATTGCATGGTGCTCGCCAAGCAGAGCCTGATGGAACCCATCGACATGGGCCAGCTCAAAGCGCGCGGGGCTGAGAATGACATCGAAGCAATGCGGATAGAGATTTTTGACAAGGTCAACGCGCTCGGCATCGGTGCGCAGGGGCTGGGCGGGCTATCGACGATCCTCGACGTCAAGATTTATGATGCGCCGTGCCACGCTGCGGGCAAGCCGGTCGGCATGATCCCCAATTGCGCCGCCACCCGCCACGCCCATTTCACGCTTGATGGATCAGGGCCAACATATCTTGAAACCCCAAAGCTCGATGAATGGCCCGACGTTCATTGGACGCCCGACAAGGCATCGATCCGGGTCAACCTTGATACGCTGACCCAAGCCGAAGTCTGCGGCTGGCAGCAAGGCGACCGCCTGCTGCTGAGTGGCAAGATGCTCACCGGGCGCGACGCCGCGCATAAACGCATTCAGGACATGCTAGCAAAAGGCGAGCCGCTGCCGGTCGAATTCAAAAACCGGGCGATCTACTATGTCGGCCCGGTCGATCCGATCATCGGTGAGGTTGTCGGCCCCGCAGGCCCGACAACCGCCACCCGAATGGACAAGTTCACCGACATGATGCTCGATCTGGGCCTGCTGGTGATGATCGGCAAGGCCGAACGCGGACAGGGCGCAACCGAAATAATCGCCGAACACAAGGTCGCCTATTTGATGGCAGTCGGCGGCGCGGCCTACCTCGTCAGCCGCGCGATCCGCGAGGCCAAGGTGGTGGCCTTCGAAGACCTCGGCATGGAAGCGATCTACGAATTTACCGTCGAGGATATGCCGGTAACCGTCGCGGTCGATTCGCAAGGCCACAACGTCCACCAACTCGCGCCGCTGGTATGGAAAGAAAAGATCGCGCGGGAGCACTTGCTGGCGAGCTGACCGCCGCTCTCGAGCATCGACCAACCGCAGACACCGCTCGACCGGAAAGCTGGCTTGCACGGGCCTGTGCGGGTATGGCAAACCTATGCTTCAGCGCACCCTAACTTCGCCTGTTGATTACGGCGACGCCGATCTGGGCGATACCGCGCCTGCGCCCGGCGTTCCGTTCGCCAATGTCGCGGCGTCGATTGTCGGGCTGTGGCTGTGTTATTTCTTCTTCATAACGCTGCGCTCGGTACTTATCGACAGCAGCAATGCGGCGGAAATGGCGCTGTTGCGGTTGATCGTCGTTGCCGCCGGGGTGGCGGTAACGCTGCTTGCATGGCTGATCCTGCGCCGGTTTGACCGGCGTGCGCTATCGATAAAAATCGCGGTGGCGGCGAGCGTGATGTTGCCCGCCGCGCTGATGCTGGCGATGATCAATCAGGCGGTGTTTGCCCCGCTAGACAAAAAACTGCTGTCGCAAAATCCGCATCCTGCCGACGTTGGCATTCGCCATGATACTGCGGGCAATATCCTTGTCGATACGCCCGATCCGCCGGGGCTCACGCAGGCGCAAATTGACAAGATCCAGCAAAAGCTGAGCGAAGAATCGATCTGGCGGCAGACCACTGACATCGCCATCAGCCGATACTTTCTGTTGCTCGCTTGGGCGGCGCTCTATCTGGCCCTGCTCAATGCCGAACAGGCGCGACATGCCGAGCGGCGCGAGGGCGAATATCGCCGCGCGGCCAAGGCGGCAGAACTGCGGTCGTTGCGCTATCAGATCAACCCGCACTTTCTGTTCAACACGCTCAATTCGCTGTCCTCGCTGGTCATCACTGGCAAGCCTGAGGCTGCCGAGGCGATGATCCAAATGCTATCGAGCTTCTATCGCCGCGGGCTGGCTGAAGACACCACCCGCGATCATCCGCTTGACGAAGAAATTGAGCTGCAAAGGCTGTATCTTGAGATCGAGGGCGTGCGCTTTCCTGATCGGTTGCGGATTAATGTCGATGTGCCGGGCGACTTGGGGCTATTCCTTGTCCCCGGAATGTTGCTCCAGCCGCTGGTCGAAAACGCGGTAAAATATGGCGTTGCCCGCAGCCGCACGCCGGTGACGCTGACAATTTCTGCCCGCAGCGAGCCCGCCTTTCTGGTGATTACGGTCGCCGATGACGGCCCGAGTGGCGATAGTTCCGAGCATGGTTTCGGCATCGGCCTGACCAACGTGCGCGACCGGCTGATGACGCGATTTGGCGCTGCGGCGACGATTACCACGGGTACGGTCCCCGGCGGGTACCGAACCGAACTGTGGCTTCCGCTTGGTGGTTGAGTCGCCGCTACGCACGCTAATCGTCGATGACGAGCCGCTGGCGATTGAACGGCTGCAAGTGCTGTGCCGCCAGATCGGCGGGCTTGAAGTGGTTGGCAGCGCGGGCGACGGATTGAGCGCGCTGCGTGAGGCCGAGGCGCTATCCCCCGATCTGGTACTGCTCGATATGACCATGCCCGAGCTTGATGGGCTTGGCGTGGCACGCAGTCTGGCCAAGCGCGCCAACCCGCCGGCAATCGTGTTCGTCACCGCGCATGACAGTTTTGCCGTCGAAGCGTTTGACCTTGATGCGGTTGACTACGTGCTCAAGCCGGTCACCGCCGAGCGTCTCGCCCGCGCGATCCAGCGGGCATCGGCGCGGCGCGGCGCGGCGCGGGTGCGGCCCGCAAGCCCGTGGATCAGCGAATTCTGGGTGCCGTATCGCAGCGAGTTGCTGCGCATTGCCGCAAGCGACGTCGACCGGATTGATGCCGAGCGCGACTATGTGCGGCTGCACGTTGGCCAGAACACCGGGCAGCTCGGCGCTACGGCGCGTTCCTATCTGCTGCTGCACACGGTGTCGGGGCTCGAACTGCGGCTCGATCCAGCGATGTTCATCCGCCTCCACCGTTCGACCATTCTGCGGCGTGACCGTATAATCGGCCTGCGCCATGATGGCCTCGGCGTTTGGTCGGCGGAGCTTTCGGACGGCACCGCGATGCGGATTGGCCGGACTTATCTGTCGCGCGCGAAGGCGATGACTGGTCGCTAACTCGGAATAGAAAAAGCCGCCCGGGCAGGGACTAATCGGCCCGGGCGAGTTGCAGTGTCGGTCTGTTAAATCGGGCTTTTAGCTGCCCTTACCGATGTTGTTCTGGCGTGCGGAAATCTGGCTGAGCACTTGCGAGCGGACCTGTTTGGCGCAATCGGGATTGGTAAACCGCGCGCCAGTCCTTTCGGTTTCGGCGCAAACGCTGCGCGCCGCCGCCTTGATCCGCATTTCCAGCGCCGCCTGCCCGGCGGGCATAGTGAGATTGAGGTCTGCATAATTCAATCGCGCCTGCTCAGCAGCGAAGGCGGGCGAAAGAGCCAGCGGCAGACAAAGCGTGGCGGCGAACAGTGCGGTAAAGCGGGGGGAGATCAGGTGCGTTTTCATGGTTTCATATCCTTTGTTTGGTTGCACGATTCCCCCAAACCGCCCTTGGTGTATTAGTGAAGTATTACGCTATGTCACCGCCACTTCGACGAACGGCAATCAGCAAACGCCAAACGGCATTGATCTGGCGCATTGGAAAATCCGCGCGTAAAGGTATGCGATCATGCTCATCGCCATCGTCTTCCTGCTTGGTATCGCTAACTTCGCTATGCACAAAGCGGTGCTCGAAAGCGGACATCCGCTGGTCGCGGCGCTGCCCGCGCTGATGCGCAGCCCCGGGCAAAGCTTCGCCTATGGCCTCGAATTTCTAGTGCTGGTCGGATCGATGCTGCTCGCTGCCAACAGCGGAGCGCATTGGGCCTGGGCCTATGGCGCTTACTCAGCGGTCAACGCGCTATCGGCCTGGCTGATCCTCACCCGGCGCGTTTGAACAGGATATCCATGAGCCAGCCCGTCCGCCTGTTCCATGTCAGCGATATTCACTTCGGCCACGAAGATCGCGCGGCGATTGACTGGTTTGCCAGTGAAGTAGTGCACTACCGGCCCGACCACATTATCTGCACGGGCGACCTCACCATGCGGGGCAACGCCCGCGAATTCGACGCTGCTCACACGTGGTTAGCGGGGTTGGGGGTGCCTGTCAGTCTGGAAATCGGCAACCATGATGTCCCCTATTACTGGTATCCGGCGGCAAGGATTCTGCACCCCTTCCGACTGTTTCGCGCGCTTGATGCTGCGGTGGGAGTGCGAACAGATCTGGCTGAAATCGGATTAACCGGGCTGCGCACCGTTGCCCCCTTCCAGTGGCGGCTCGATCTATCCAAGGGGCGCGTTGCGGCTGCCGATCTTCAGGCCGCAGTCGCCTCTGTGTCGCGCCAGTCTGACAAGGCGCTTCGGATTGTCGCTGGCCATCACCCGCTGGTCGATGCCCATACCGCAACGGGCGGATCGACCCGTAATGGCCACCGCGCGCTGTCAGCGCTGACGCAAGCTGGAGCCGATGTGTTTCTGTCAGGCCACGTCCATGACGCCTTCGATATGACGCGCGAAGTTGCCGGACGCACGGTGCGGATGATCGGCGCGGGCACGCTGTCACAGCGACTGCGCGAATCACGGCCCAGCTACAATCAGCTAACCTTCGCGGATGGCGCGCTGACGGTGAAAGAATGCGTTCATGGTATGTCACCGCATATCATCGAGCCCGAATAGAAAAGGGCGGCCCGTTTTGCGGACCGCCCCATTTCAATAGGCAAAGCTGAAAAAGATCAGCGCTTGCTGAACTGGAAGCTCTTGCGGGCCTTGGCCTTGCCGTACTTCTTGCGTTCAACCACGCGGGGATCGCGGGTGAGGAAACCGGCAGCCTTGACCGCAGAACGCAGCAGCGGCTCAAACTTGCTCAGCGCCTGAGCAATCCCGTGCTTGACCGCGCCGGCCTGACCCGAAAGCCCGCCGCCCTTAACCGTGCAGACGACATCATACGCACCTTCGCGTCCAGCAACCTCGAAAGGCTGGTTGATGACGAGGCGCAGCGTTGGCCGGGCGAAATAGACTTCCTGATCGCGGCCATTGACCACAACCTTGCCCGAGCCGGGCTTTACCCAGACGCGGGCAACCGCATCCTTGCGGCGGCCGGTGGCATAGGAACGCCCCTGCGCATCGACTTCCTTTTCGCGCAGCACGGCTGGCGTTGAGGGCGTTGAGGGCGGGGTTGGCGTGATCTGGGCGATGGGCGAATCGGTGGCAGCGCCATCGGCCAGATGGCCAAGGTCTGCGAGATCGGTGACAGTATTCGTGTCTGGTGAATTTGGCATTATGCGCCCACCTTGTTCTTGCGGTTCATGGCAGCAACATCGAGCGCCACAGGCTGCGTGCCGCCGTGGGGATGCTCGGTGCCAGCGTAAAGGTGAAGCGCACGCATCTGATCGCGGCCCAATGGACCGCGCGGGATCATGCGTTCAACAGCCTTTTCGAGCACGCGCTCAGGAAAGCGGCCATCGAGCACTTTGGCTGCGGTCACTTCCTTGATGCCACCAGCATAACCTGTGTGCTTGTAATAGACTTTGTCCGCGCGCTTGTTACCCGTCAACCGCACCTTGCCGGCGTTGATGACGACGACATGATCGCCGCAATCAACGTGCGGGGTGAAGCTTGGCTTGTGCTTGCCGCGCAGGCGATTGGCGATAACCACCGCGAGGCGGCCGACCACCAAGCCATCGGCATCAATAAGATGCCAGTTCTTTTCGACCTCGGCCGGTTTAATCGACCGGGTCTGCTTGCTGAGAGCCTTCATGGCTGTTCGAAATCCTTTAAATCTGGGTCACAAGGCTAAACCCCGGCAACCGCGAAAGCGGCCCAATGATCGATAGCCCCGCCAAAGTCAAGCTTTCCTGCGGCTTTGCCGAGAGGTAAAATAATACCTTTTGGTTTATTGCGCCTTTCGGCGCAAGTCGGCACCGGCCCGCTCCCCCACCCGGCCACCC
>JAYVNC010000337.1:0-8782 GCA_043758655.1 Novosphingobium sp. | reverse complement strand
TGGAAACCACCTTCGCCCAAAACAGACCCCAAAAGTCCCGAAAACCGAACACTCACGCCCAAAATCTGACGAAAAATGGATTGCGCAACAGGCCCCGCCGGGGAGAGGGAGAGATGATGCGGATTAAACGCACGATGCTATAATCTTCACTCGGCCGTCCAGCCGCCATCGACCGCCAGATTCGCGCCGGTCACATTCGCCGCCGCATCGCTGCACAGAAACACCGCCATCGCGCCGATATCCGAAGGCTGAACGAATTTGCGCGTCGGCTGGCGAACCAGCATCACCTCGTTGATGACCTGTTCCCGGCTCATCCCCCTCGCCGCCATGGTGTCGGGGATTTGCCCCTCCACCAGCGGCGTCCAGACATAGCCCGGGCTGATGCAATTGGCGGTGATGTTTTCGGTCGCCAGCTCGAGCGCGATGGTCTTGGTCAGCCCTGCCAGCCCATGCTTGGCCGCGACATAGGCCGCCTTGAACGGTGAGGCGGTGGTCGAATGGGCGCTCGCCACCTGAATGATCCGCCCCCAGCCCGCCGCCTTCATATGCGGCACGGCGAGGCGGCAGGTATCAAATGCAGCGGTAAGGTTGAGTGCTATCACCTGATCCCACTTTGTCGGCGGGAAGCTTTCAATCGGCGAAACATGCTGCATCCCGGCGTTGTTGACCAGCACGTCCACCACGCCCGCCGCCTCCATCAAGGTTTCCACCCCATCGCGTTTTGAAAGGTCAGCAGGCACATGAATGGCCGACATTTCCGCGCACAAAGCGGCAATCTCTTCGGCATCGCCAAAGCCCGAAAGCACCAGTTCCGCGCCCTCAGCATAAAGCGCCCGCGCGACCGCAAGCCCGATCCCCGAAGTTGATCCGGTCACCAGCGCGCGTTTACCCTTGAGAAACATGATCGACTCCGGCTTTGCGATGGGACAGACAGGGGAACATCAATCGCTGCACGGCGTTACACTGTACAGAAGTGAAGCATGCTGCAAGTGCGAAGAGGGGAAATACACCATGCGTCTCGATGAATTCGATCCGAACGCTATCAATGTCGATGATCAGCGCGGGCAAGGCGGCGGCGGATTTCAGTTTCCAATGGGCGGCGGCGGCGGAAAAATTGGTTGTGGAACAATCATCATCGTCATCATCGCCGCGCTGGTATTCAAGGTTGACCCCAGCCAGCTGCTTGGCGGCATTCAGGGCGGGCCGATGCCCGGTCAGGAACAGGCGCAGGTTCAAAGTGGAACTTCAACGGCCGAAAGCTGCAAGATTGACAATGCGAGCCTCGAATCGTGCAACGCGCTCTATTCGCTTAATCAAACATGGGCTCCCCTGTTCAAGGCGGCCAACATCGGATTCGCCAAGCCGACGCTCCACTTCTATTCGCAGCAGGGCCGTTCGGGCTGTGGCGCAGCACAGAGCGCGATGGGGCCGTTTTATTGCCCCACCGATCAGGGCATTTACCTCGACACCGATTTCTACCGTCAGATGGAGCAGGAACTTGGCGCGGACGGGGCGTTTGCGCGCGACTATGTCATCGCCCATGAATACGGCCACCACTTGCAGAACCTGCTCGGCACGTCTGACAAGGTACGCCAGGCACAGGAACGCAATCCCGATTCTGCGAACCAGCTGTCAGTGAAGCTTGAGCTTCAGGCCGATTGCTTCGCTGGGGTCTGGGCGGCGAAGAACAAGGATCGGCTCGATCCGGGAGACATGGAAAGCGGGCTCAAAGCCGCGCACCAGATTGGCGATGATACCTTGATGAAGGGCGCGGGCCGCCGTCCAGTGGAGGCCTCATTCACCCACGGTTCGAGCGCCCAGCGCATGGCGTGGCTGCGCAAGGGGCTCGAGACAGGGAACGAAGACGCCTGTGACACGTTTAACAGTGCTAACTAGGGGGAAATAACATGCGCCGTATCGCTCTGATGCCGATAATTCTGCTCGCCGCCATGGCATCGCCGATGGCGGCGCAGGATAAACCCAAACCGACTGAGGCTGACAAGCCGATCATGCAGCGAGACGTCAGCGCCGGCGATGTCGCGGCCACTCCGCTGTCCGACCTCAACCTCAAGAAAACGGCTATCCCGCAGCTTTTGATTGATGCGCAGAGCGATCCATATACGCTTTCGGGGATGGGTTCGTGCGCCAAACTTTCGTCCGCCGTCACCACGCTCGACCAAATGCTCGGCGATGATCTGGACATCGACGCGATCAACAAAACCAAGATGCAGGCCGGGCGCGTGGCGCAATCAGTGGTCGGTGCTTTTATCCCGTTTCAAGGGGTGATCCGCGAAGTCTCCGGTGCCAATTCGCAAGACCGCAAATTGCGCGCCGCAGTGCTGGCGGGAAGTACGCGACGCGCCTTTCTGAAGGGCACCGGCCTGGCGCGCGGTTGTGCCTATCCAGCACGGCCCGCAAGCAATGCTGATGCCGCCCGCGTGCTCGCCGCCTATGCCGCGGCCGATCCCAAGAACAAGGACAAGCAGGCGGTTGCACTAAAGGCCGCCGATGAACTGGCTGCGGAAAAGGTTGCAATGGGTAGCAAAAAGAGCAAGCGCAGGTCCAGACACAGGCGGCACTGAACGGCGGCATAATGCGGATTTCTGATTGCTATAATATCGATGACTTCCGCAAACTCGCCCGCCGCCGCCTGCCGTGGCCGGTGTTTGACTATATCGATGGCGCTGCCGATGACGAGCTGACCAAGGCGCGCAACACCGCTGCGTTCGATGACTGCGATCTGGTGCCAGACGTGCTTGCCGGGGTGGCCGATATAGACACTTCGGTGACGATCTTGGGGCGAAAAAGCGCGCTTCCGCTGATCCTCTCCCCCACCGCGCTGCAACGCATATTCCACTGGCAGGGTGAACGCGCGGTGGCCGATGTCGCGCAGAAATTCGGGCTGTGGTTCGGCATATCCAGCCTTGCCACGGTGAGCATCGAAGAAATCGCCGCGCGGGTTTCCAGCCCCAAGATGTTCCAGCTCTATGTCCACAAGGATCAGGGGCTCAACCGAAGCATGATCGAACGCTGTCAGGCGGCGCAGTTTGATTGCCTGACGCTAACGGTGGACACCATCGTTTCGGGCAAGCGCGAACGTTGCCTGCGCTCAGGCTTCAAATCACCACCGACTTTCACCCCAAGTTCGCTGCTGTCCTATGCAACCAAGCCGCGTTGGGCGATGGACTATGTGTTCCGCGAGAAGTTCCGTCTGCCGCAGCTTGATAGTCATGTGGCTGAAGGCACTAGTAAATCGATGTCGGTACAGAGCTATTTTTCCGAAATGCTCGACACCACGATGACTTGGGATACCGCCGCGCGCATTCGGCAGGACTGGGGTGGGACATTCTGCCTCAAAGGCGTGATGAGCGCCGCCGATGCCCGCCGCGCGGTGGACATTGGTGCCGATGCGATCATGGTTTCGAACCACGGCGGACGGCAATTGGATGGCAGCCGCGCACCATTCGATCAAATCGCCGAGATTGCCGATGCGGTGGGTGGCCAGATCGAGATCATCTGCGATGGCGGGGTTCGGCGCGGCACCCACGTGCTCAAAGCACTCGCCGCTGGGGCATCATGTGCCAGCGGCGGGCGGCTGTACCTTTATGCGCTGGCTGCGGCGGGTTATGCCGGGGTCGACCGCGCGGTGGGCCTGCTCAAGGACGAAATTGAGCGCGGCATGCGGCTGATGGGTGTGAAAAGCGTGGCTGACCTGACGCACGACAGGCTGCGGTGGCGATAGGTTTAGCCCCTCCTCTGCAGGAGAGGGGTTGGGGTGGGGGCTGTCCGTTATTTGCGGCGTTGCGTCCAGCGGAAAGCCCCCACCCCACTGCGACTAGGCAGCACGCTGCCAAGTCTTCGTTGCCCCTCCCCTGAAGAAGAGGGGATAGGTCTTTAACCCACCTCCACCTCATTCCCCTTCCCAACCGCAGTCCAATCAACGTTCCGCGTGGTGTACATTACGCCTGCAAGCGCGACGAACAGCAGCAGCGATCCGATCAGCAGCGACCAGGCCTCAAGGTTGAGCAGCACGAACAGCAGTGCATAGAGCCCGACCAGCAGCGCGCCGACAAATCGCCCGCGTTTCCAGCTTTTGAGCACAGCCGCGCTATAGGTCGAAAGCAGCCCGATAATTGCCGCACTGGCTAATACATAGGCCAGCGTGAAACCAACCAGTTCGGCAAAAGCTAGCAGCATCACGAAGAACAGCACCAGCCCCGCCCCGGTGAGCAGATACTCCGCCGAAGCCACCCGCGCGCCGCCGACGACGTCGAACAGGAAGAAAGCGAGGAAGGTGAAGCCGATGAACAAGAAGCCGTATTTCACCGAACGGTTGACCTTCGAATAGAGGTTCACCGGCTCGATCAAATCGACGCTGACCGCAAGGCTCTGACCTGTAACGTTTTCTGCAGCGCCGCCCGCTGAAACATTACCTGCACTTGGAGCATTCGCCGCTTCCATTGCGTAAGTGGCATCGGACATTGCAGGTTCTGAGCCACGGTCAAGGATTGGCACGCCAAAATCTTCCATGCCCACCGGCGGCTGGCCCAACGCGAGCTTGTCGATCACGAAATGGGCAGTGAAGCCCTTGTCTGATATCATCGGTTTATCGGGCAGAATTCCTCCCTTGAAACTGGGGCTAGCCCAGCTCGATTTGACATCCCAAACCGTCGATCCGCCGCGCGGAACAAGGCTCAGCGTACGCGCACCGCGCAGCCCGAAAGCATAGTCAATCGTCAGATCGCCCTGCCCATCCCACGGCAGAAAGGCGAAAAATCCCTGTCCGCCCGATGCCCCCGGCCCCTTGCCCGGCTGCACCACTAACGGTTTGGCATTGGCGCTGAGCGTGCCACCAGTAGTCAGCCCACGCGCGTCCGACGCGCCCACGCGCAATTCGGCACGGTCCCACATCAGCCGCTCACGCGTAACGCCGTAGCGTTCAATATCAGTAGGCAGAGCAAACTTCGCCGCGCCTTTGACCTGCGCGGTATAAAGCACCGATTTATAGATCGATTTCACCCGCGCCTGCGGATCAACCTGCGTTGCCACACGGTTTTCAACCGGCGAGATGTAGAACATCTTCTCGACCTCAATCGCGCGGCTCACTTGCTTGCCGTTGACTTCTTCCACAGTGGTCTGGGTGGTGCGGAACGGCACGGCGATCAGCGGGCCAGACAGCACCTGCGCCCCGCCCCACCCGGCGTTGATCTCGGTCTGCGCGGTTTGGGCCTGGTTCTGCCGGTCATAGACCAAGGCATAGGTCATCATCAGCGGGATGGTCAGCAGCATGCCAACCAGCATGACAAACAACAGGCGAATGCCCGGCGATCTTTCTTTGCGCAGTTCAAAAGCCATGATTTTCCCGCCCTCTTACGATGAGTCGTGCCTTACTAGCGACAAACCGATATATGGGAAGCTAAAATCGATGAGGCGATTACATGCTTAGGACGGGGGCGGACTGCTCCACCCCCGCCCCGCAGCCTAGGAAAGGGGACTAACCTTCCTTGGACATCTTGGCAATTTCCGCGTCGAGTGACTTGACGACTTCGGCGCGGATCGCATCTGACATTGATTTGTCGTTGGCAATCCGGTCACGCGCGCTCTTCAGCCCGCCGAGCGCAGCCCCTTTGGCATGCGCCATCTGACAAATTTTCACCTTGACCAGCTTGCGTGCGGGATCGCCGCTGACATTAGCGGTTTCAACCGTGGCAGCGCCGTCTTTTACCGAGCAGGCCCTCGCGCCATCGGACATCGCCATCGCAGTATGATCGCCGTTGACGCCCATGGTCTGGCCGTCAGCGGTGTTGATGATGATCCGGCGGACTTCTTTGCGTGGTGTGCCGGGAGTGTCCGGTACAGGCGGGGGCCCGCCTTCGCGCATGACTATCGTGCCGTCCTTCATCTCAAGCTCAGCCATTTTGGCATCGATCTGCGCGTCGGTGAGATCTTCGTCGGTGGTGAAGGTCACCGTCTTGCCATCGCGGGTGATGGTGCGGGTTTTCATCTTGGCGGGATCGCCGTGCGCATTCCTGTGTTCGATAATCATCACGCGCTTTTCGCCGTGCGGCGCAGCAGGCGCATCGGGCGCTATGGGAGCAGCCGGAACAGCCGGGGCCGCCGGCGCGGGCGGCATATCAGGCGCGGCATAGCCAATCGTGGCGGTGAGTGGCAGCGTGAGCGCCGCCCCCCAGATCAGTCCGAGGCCAAGGCGGCGGCGCAAAAGAGTACGTTCAGGCATAGTCAGGCTCCTCAAGCGGTGGATAATTGATTTTTCTCCAAGAACAGGGCCATAGTCATGAAAACCGGCCATAGCGGCGGCTAGCGACAGGCGCGGCCCTCCGGCAAGGCTGGCGATCAGGCGGCCATAGTCAGCCTTAGCCTCGCCCGATTGCCCCGCCAGAACTCGCGCATCGCAGGCCGCCTCCTGGTCATGCCGCATCGCGCGCCACCCGGCCCAGGCGAGCGGGTTGAACCAGTGCAGCGCGAGCAGCGGCTGCGCGGCGATGTTAATCAACAGATTATGACCGCTATGATGCGCAAGCTCGTGCGCAAGAGCAAAATCGCGCGCCCTGCGGTTGTCCCAAGCCATGAACCCGGGCGGAAGCGCGATAACCTTGTCGATCACTCCAAAGGCGACCGGCGAACACAGCGCGGGGCTTTCAACCATCCGCACTGTGCCCGATTGGCCCACAGGCCGCGCAGCTTTAAGCAATCGCGCGCGCATCTGCCGATAGGTGATCACGCGCATGGCGAGAAACACAGCCGCGCCCGCCAGCCACAGGGCAACAACCATCGCTTGCAAATTCCACTCCGGCGCAGCGGCAATCGGAGCGGCGTGATCAGCGACATATACAATCGTCTGAATCGGCGCGGAGGTTCGCGCCGGGCCCCAGTTTGAAGGCAGCCTAATCGGCGGCATCAGCAGCCTGAGCAGCGGCAAGGCCCACAGCGCATAGGCTGCTTGCGCGCCGAATGCCCACGCAATCGGGCGGCGCAGAACCAGTACCAGCAGCATCAGCGCGCCGGTGTAGAGGAGGGTATCGATCAGGAACGGGCTCATTTGCGCAGCTCCTTCAACAGCATTTCGATCTCTGCAATATCGGCGTCGCTCAGCGCCTCAGCCTCGGCGAGCTGCGCGAACAATGGCGCGGCGCGACCGCCAAACAACCGGTCCACCAGCCGCCGTGATTCGCCGCCGAGGTAATCACTGCGGGCAATCAGCGGGCTGTAAAGGAAGCGGCGGCCGTCGGGTTCAGTGGCAATCGCCTGTTTGGTAACGAGACGGCTGAGCAGCGTCTTGACCGTCGCCAATCCCCACCCGCGCGCGCCGCCAACCGAATCGGCGATGTCCGTCGCAGAAAGCGGCGAGCGGAGCCACAGCGCCTCCATCACGGCATGTTCGGCATCGGTGATACGTTCGCCGACTTCGGCTGCTTCCTCAGGCAAATTCCCCACCATCCCGACTCACCTTCCGTTTACACACGTAATCGACTACGGCTGTAAACATGAAGCCCAGATGAATGAAGGCTGGGAGGCTATACTTCCATTCGGCGTAGCAGTGGGGTTAAGATTGCCATCATTACCAAATTTTGGTAATCCACATTAATGGCTGCCAAGAACACCTCAATCGCGCTGAGTGATCACTTTGCCAACTATGCGCGCAGCCGGGTCGAATCGGGCGAATTCGGCTCAACCAGCGAGGTCGTGCGCGACGCCTTGCGGCTGCATGAAGAGCGCGCAGTTTTCCGATCAAAGCTGCTGGAAGCCATCGACGAAGGTCTGGCCAGCCCGATTGATGAGGGCTTTGATATCGACACCTGGATTGAAGAAGAATTCGGCCCCCGGCGCACAGGCTAAAAAATGCGCCGACTGATTTTTCGTAAGGCAGCATCCGCCGACTTGCGCGGCGTTGCCCCATACACCCGCTCGCGCTGGGGTGAAGAGCAAGCGGCAGAATATGTTTCCAACCTGCGCAACCAGATCAACTCACTGCGTGAATTCCCACTGCGCTTTCCCGAGTTTGATGGCACGCGTGACGGGCTGCGCCGGATGAGCAGTGGTCACCATGCGGTGTTTTATTTGGTGAGCGACGAGCAGATCGAAGTGGTGCGCATCCTGCATGAAGCGATGGATTTTGGGGAGCGGCTGCGGTGAGGTGGTTATTTGAGGGCTATGTAAACTGTCACCGTAATTGCCGTAATTGTGGGACTTTTGGTCTATGTAACCTGCTAATTCAAATCATAAAATCAAGAAAACAAATTCTGGGCATCAGCACCTTCGAAGCCCTTAAAATAAGATTCACGATATTTTACCGTAAATCTTTTTGATTTTAATTTACCAGATCTGGTTAAAGCCTTTAATTTTTTAATTCTACTTATATAAAATTCTTCAAAAACAATAATGAAAATATCTGCAAGGTAAAACGGCCAATGCATAGCTATAAATTTTGTCCCCCTATCAGCCATTCGGACAGCTATCTCGCCATTTTGCTTTGCGTAAAAAAGTGGATGGGTTTTGGCATCAGAATGGGAAAATTGGCTGAGTTGCCCGTAGATACGACCAGCATTAGGGTAGATGCTCTTTAAATACGTGATCTCTTTATGCACGTCGATCTTGAAAATTCCCTCCTCAGTTGATGTTCGACTAGCCCCCCTTGCCCACGCAATTTGTTCTAACGCACCTCTCCTGACGTGACCCCCTGATTTTCCTCCAACTTCGATTAGAGTCCGGCCTTATGGAAGGACGGACTGATGAAGCGGATACGATTTACGGAAGAGCAGAT
>JAYVNC010000336.1:0-8880 GCA_043758655.1 Novosphingobium sp. | reverse complement strand
AGGCTACGCTACGCAGCCCCTTGCTTCACCTGCCCACGTGGGCAACAACACTGCCGAGACTCTAATCGCAACTGGATGAAGGTTGGGGGTCACGTCAGGTAACGACTACTTCGCGCCTAAGGCCTGAAAATCCCTTTCTATCTTTGTGTCTTTGCGTCTTTGTGCGATGAAAAAACCTAAAACCCTCAATACAACGTCCGATAAACACTGTCCCCGCGCCAGCGCGCCAGCACGTTGTCGTGGATGATCGGGCTCAGCAGGTTTTCAAACGCGCAGCCGGCCAGGCTGTTGTCCCACCACACCACTTCGGCGCGCAGGGCCTCAAGGCCGGGGAGTGTCAACCAGCACAGCGTGCCCGCGTGAACCCGGTTGATCGCCGAGCAGCAAAATCCGCCGAGCGATAGATCGTGCACTACGGTTTCAAAATTGCGACCGCCCGATGCGCGGAACGCTGCCGGGATTTGAATGCGGGTGCGCGGTGCGCAGCGGTCTTCCTGTGCCGCTGTTACATAGCGGTCAGGTGCGAGGTAGTCTGTCGACATATCCGTCTCTCCCTGTTCACCCGATCCATACCGGATGTGCTACCCGCGACCCTGCGGCTAACGATGAAGCTATTATGACGCAGCGCGGTTGCGCAGAACTTAGGATAAAGTGTTAACGGATTCGCGGGCGCTGGTGGCAAATTGTTCACCAAGAAGTGTAACCACCTTTGCCGCCACCACCTCTGGCGGCTTGACCGAAGCGGGGTCTTCGCCCGGATAAGCGCGCGCGCGCATCGCCGTTCTGGTGGCTCCGGGATCGAGGATAGCAACGCGTATCTTGCTGATATTTTTAACTTCCTGCGCATAGCAATCGAGCAGCACTTCGAACGCCGCCTTGCTCGCGGCATAGGCACCCCAGAATGCGCGGGGCTTGGTCGCCACCGATGAAGTCATGCCGATGATGCGGGCATCACCCGATTTGCGCAGAAGCGGGTCGAAGGCGGAGAGCAGTGCTTGGGTCGCCAAAAGGTTTACGGTGAGCGCCTTGCTAAAGGCCGGCGAATCAATATCGACCACGCTCGAAAGCTGCGGCAGCACCGCGCCATTAATCACCATGATATCGAGCGCCTGCCAGCGACCGCTCACCGCCGCTGCCAACCGAGCGATGCCGTCTGGCTCGGCGAGATCAACCGGGGCGATGGTAGCGTGGCCGCCGCTGGCGAAGATGCGCTCCTCAACCGCTTCGAGCGCCTTCACATCGCGGCCAGTGAGGACAACGTGGGCTCCCGCCGCAGCAATGGCCTCTGCCGTGGCGGCGCCGATGCCTTTGCTTGCGCCGGTGACCAGCGCCAGTTGGCCCGCAAATGCCCCTACCGTCATTTGATTACGCCGCTCATGCTACCTTTTCAACCGGCAACATTAGCTGCGCGGGACTCTCGCGTTCCGAAAGATCGGTCAGCCGGGTAGGATATTGCCCGCTGAAGCAAGCATCGCAGTATTGCGGGCTGGCGGCATTGCGCCCGGCTTCGCCCACCGCGCGATAAAGCCCATCGTCGGAAACGAAGGCGAGGCTATCGGCGTGGATGAACTCCGCCATTCCCTGCACATCCATCCGCGCGGCGAGCAGTTTGTGCCGCTCGGGCGTATCAACGCCATAGAAGCACGAATGCTCGGTCGGCGGGCTGGCGACGCGCATGTGCACCTCTGCCGCGCCAGCATCGCGCATCATCTGGACGATCTTCATCGAAGTGGTGCCGCGCACGATGGAATCGTCGATCAGGATAATTCGTTTGCCCGCCACCAGTGCGCGGTTGGCATTGTGCTTGCGCTTTACGTCCGCATGCCGCGCACCGTCCTCGGGCTGAATGAAGGTGCGGCCAACGTAGTGCGAGCGGATGATGCCAAGTTCAAACGGGATGCCTGATTGCTGGGCATAGCCAATGGCAGCAGGCACGCCGCTATCTGGCACGGGGATAACGATATCGGCGTCTGCGGGGGCTTCTTTGGCCAGTTCGACGCCGATAGCCTTGCGCACTTCATAGACCGAACGTCCGCCGATGATCGAATCGGGGCGGCTGAAATAGACATGTTCAAAAATGCACGGGCGCGGCGCATGGCGGCCAAAGGGGCGGTGGCTGGTGATTTTGCCATCATGAGTGACTTCGATCAGCTCGCCCGGTTCAACCTCCCGATCAAACTCTGCGCCGACAATATCGAGCGCCACGGTTTCGCTGGCGAACACCACGGCATCGCCAATCCGCCCCATCACCAGCGGGCGAATACCCAGAGGATCGCGGCAGGCAACCATGCGCTTTGGTGTCATGCACACTAGCGAATAGGCGCCTTCAACCAGCCGCAGCGCATCAACGAACCGGTCAAGCAGCGTGGGATAGCGGCTGGTGGCGATCAGGTGGATGATAACTTCGGTGTCTGAGGTCGATTGGAAAATGGCACCCTTGCGCACCAGTTCTTTCTTGATGTGCATGGCGTTGGAAATGTTGCCATTATGCGCAATCGAGAAACCACCTGAGGCGAGATCGGCGTGGAGTGGCTGAACGTTGCGCAGGCCTTGGCCGCCGGTGGTGGAATAGCGGACGTGGCCCGATGCCATTGATCCCGGCAGTTCATTAATCAGGCCCGTGTCCGAAAACACTTGAGCGACATGCCCGATACCGCGCCGGGCAAAGAAGTTCACGCCATCATACGAGACCATGCCGCAGGCTTCTTGTCCGCGATGCTGCAAGGCATGCAGCCCCAGCGCCACAACTGCCGCCGCGTCCTTCGCCCCGATGACGCCGAATATTCCGCATTCCTCGCGCAGTTTGTCGCCATCTGCGTCGAGAAACGGGTGAGTAATGTTCATGGGAATCGCACCAGCCGTTGCTCGCGTCGCTTTGGCCGCGTTGCTGGGGAAAGGCAAGGGCCGGGAAAAGCCGAATGCCCTGCCATCGCAGCCATTGCCCAATCAAGGCGAGGCCCCTAAACCGCCGCCACAATGAAAAGCGCCACGGATTTCCAAACTTGATCCTCTCCCCTTTCGAATGGACCATCGCCAAACGCTATATGCTGCCCGGGCGCGGCGAGCGGATGATTACGCTTGTCGCCGGGATTGGCGTGGGCGTGGTGATGGCGAGCGTTGCGTTGCTGGTGGTGGTGATGAGCGTGATGAATGGCTTTCGCGCCGAATTGCTCGACAAGATCGTTGGGCTGAACGGCCATGCGATCATTCAGGCCTATGGCGGCAGGCTGGATAACTGGCAGGAGATTTTGAAAAAGGTTCAGGCGACCCCCGGCGTGGTCCACGCCTCGCCGTTTATCGAACAGCCTCTGCTGACGACATTCAATGGCAGGGTCGAGGCGATCCTTGCGCGCGGCAATACGCAAGCGGATATTGATAAGCTTAAGCCGCAGATCAAAGAAGGCGATCTGGCTGAGCTTAAGGCGGGAGCGAACAACGTGGCGATTGGCGCGCGACTGGCCGAAAATCTCGGTGCGCAGGCGGGCGATACGATCACGATTATCAACCCAATGGGACGTTCAACGCCGTTCGGCACCGTCCCGCGAGAGATTGCCTATCACGTCTCTGCCATCTTCGAGATTGGGGTTTATGATTTCGACGAAAGCTATGTCGTTATGCCGATCGCCGATGCGCAAACGCTGCTGCTCACCGGCGATTCCATCGGCATGATCGAGATCAAGACCGAGGATGCCGATAAGGTCGAGACGATTCTCGCGCCTGTTGAACGCGAGCTTCAGGGCAAGGCGGTGGTGGCAAACTGGAAGCAGATCAACGCGCAGCTGTTTGAGGCTTTGCAAGTGGAGCGCGTTGCGATGTTTTTTGCCCTGTCGATGATCGTGATGGTGGCGGCGATGAACATCCTCAGCTCGCTGGTGATGATGGTCCGCGCCAAGGCGCGCGACATTGCCATCATGCGCACAATGGGGGCGACGCGCGGCAATATGTTGCGGATATTCGTTACCGCAGGCACGGCGGTTGGCGCGCTGGGAACATTTGCCGGGCTGATCGTCGGCTTTGTCATTCTGTATTTCCGCCAGCCGATTGTGCGCGGCATTGGCTTTCTTACCAGCCAAGATTTATGGGACCCGAAAATCCGTTTCCTCACTGAAATTCCCGCCAAAACCAGCGTAGTTGAGGTGCTGGCAATCGCCGGTATGGCCATCGCGCTCAGCTTCCTCGCCACGCTCTATCCCGCTCGCCGCGCGGCCAGCACCGATCCGGTTGAAGTTTTGCGCTATGAATGATGTCGTAGTGCACCTTGAAGGGCTGACCCGCAGCTTCGTTCAAGGCGACGTGACGATTGAAGTGCTGCGCGGTGTCAACCTGGACATCAAGGCGGGCGAGATCGTCGCGCTGCTGGGGCCGTCGGGCTCGGGCAAATCGACGATGCTTCAGGCGATTGGCCTGCTTGAGGGCGGGTTTGGCGGTAAGATCGGCATTGCCGGGAACGATGCCAGCACACTCGGTGGTGATGGCCGCACGCTGCTGCGCCGTGATCACATTGGTTTTGTCTATCAGTTCCACCACCTGCTGCCCGATTTCACTGCTTTGGAAAACGTAGTGATCCCGCAGCTGATCGCCGACATTTCGCGCGATGCGGCGGAGGAGCGCGCGCGCGAATTGCTCAGTGCGCTGGGGCTGGGCGAGCGTCTGAGTCACAAACCAAGCCAGCTTTCGGGCGGCGAGCAACAGCGCGTTGCGGTTGCCCGCGCGCTCGCCAATCGGCCGGGACTGGTTCTGGCAGACGAGCCCACCGGAAACCTTGATGAGGCCACGGCTGACAAAGTGATCGGCGAATTCGTTAAACTGGTGCGCGGTGAGGGCTCGGCGGCGCTGGTGGCGACGCACAACGAACGGCTGGCCTATTCGATGGACCGGGTAGTGCGGCTACACGATGGCGTTCTGGAGTAGATGGCAATGCAAGTGATTGCCACTGCGGCGGAAATTGCCGGCGGCGCGCTGACCAAGGCTGCAAAGCTGTTTGCGCCTTATACGCGCTGGGCTTTTCTTGACGCGAAGCAATACGAGCTTGGCGGCGTGGTTCCCGTTGATTTTGAGGCGGTTTTGCTGGCGTACTTGGCTGGGCGTGAAGACTTCTTCTTTGTCCAAATCGGCGCGCATGAAGGCCAGTCGGGCGATCCGTTGACTGATTTGGTTATCGCGCGCGGACTAAGCGGTGTGCTGGTGGAACCGCAGCCGGAAATTTTTGCCAAGCTGCGCAGTAACTATGCTCAGCACACCCAGTTGCAATTCGAACAGGCGGCGATTGCCCCCGCCGATGGCACAGTGGCGTTTTACCGCGTCGATCCGGAATTCTGGCACCGCAATGGCCTCAATCCCGGCAGCGAAAGCGAGATTTCGTCTCTCGACGCGGCGCAGATTCGCTTCCATGTCGAATTGTTCGGTGGCAAAGCGCTGGCTGCGCGTGAGGCTGAATATTTGATTTCAGAACAGGTTCCGGCGCTGACGCTCAAAACCTTGCTCTCCAAACACGGTGTTGAACGCTTCGACCTGTTGCAAATCGACGCCGAGGGTTTTGATTATGAGATACTCAAAATGGTCGAATGGAAAAGCGCCCCACCGCTGATCCAGTGGGAGACGGTGCATCTGAAAGTGGCCGACCGCGTCGCTGCGTGGGATCTGGTGCGCGCGAATGGCTACCGGCTCTATGCGCCGAATTCATACAATACGCTGGCGATCAAAGACCGCGCTGATCGAGGAGTGAATGCCGTGAAAACAATCGCAGATTTTACCGCGCGGCTGCCGAATGGCGAGCAGATCAGCTTGGCCGATAAACTCGGCAAGGTGTTATTGGTGGTCAACACCGCCAGCAAGTGTGGATTTACGCCGCAATATGATGGGCTTGAGGCGCTGTGGCGCAAGTATAAGGATCGCGGGTTTGAGCTGGTGGCATTTCCTTGCAACCAGTTTGGCGGTCAGGAACCCGGCATTGCTGAGGAGATCGAAAGCTTCTGCAAGGTCAACTTCGGCGTCAGTTTTCCGTTGATGGCCAAGATTGACGTCAATGGCGATACTGCTGATCCTCTTTACACGTGGCTCAAGTCCGAAGCGCCGGGGATACTCGGCACACAAAGGGTCAAATGGAACTTCACCAAGTTCCTGATCGGCCGCGATGGCAAGGTTGTGCGGCGTTATGGTCCTACGGACAAGCCAGCGGCACTGGAATCGGCGATTGAGACTTTGCTCTAACCCGCCAGCCCCTTCAACGCGCTCTGATCTATCTGCGCCACCGCAGCTTTCAGCTCGTCAATGTTCGCCGCGCTGCCGTCGGCTTCAACCATGAAGCGGCTAGCGACGGTGGTGCTGAACTTGCCGCTGTGGCTATCATTGTGCCAGGCCTCAGACTGAATTGCGCCGTCAACCGTCCCGCTCTTTTCATAGCCATTGGCGTCCTGCTGGCTGTGCTGGACCCCCATCGCCGCACCAAACTGGGCGATTGCGCCGAGCGCTGCCATGTCGGTGATTTTAAGGTGGAAGCTGTTATCACCCGAAGTATAAGTGCCATCGGCTTCGCTGCCCATCGGGCCTGCGGCGTTGGTTTCAACCGCAGTGCGTTTGAAACTGCCGATGCTTTCAGGAAGCAACGCCTGCAACTTCGCTGGATCAACCGCCGGCTTTTTACCATTGGCGGCGGCTTGAAGATCGTTCGAAGCCTGCTGCATCTTGCCCATATCGAGCGAACCGACGCCGGGCACATTGACCGATCCGGAAACGGTTCCATCGCTGGTTGCCGCATAGGGTGAGGGCATGGCTGAGCCGAACATGCCGGTGATCGAGCCGGTGACCTTTCCCGCAATAACCATCAGCACAATGGCGCATAGCGCAACCACGACCATATAGACCGGAGCTTTATCCTGCGGCACTTTCATCATTACTGAAGTGCCAAGGTAAAACAGATAGATAGAATAGAGTCCCGCGAGCCCAGCGATCAAGCTGAGCGAGGGAACAATGCCCAATATTCCAGCAATCCAGCCAGCAGTCATCGAATAGGCCACAAGTTTGAAGGCCTGCGTGCGATTGGCTTCACCGCCGAAATGGGGCGCAACATATTCAGCCACCAGCGTAACCACGCCTAGCGAAATCAGCGCCATTACCAACTGCGTGATCGCGGTGGTTATCCCCGCCATCAGGCTGGGGCGAAACGTGACGAAGTACATGTTGATGCCAAAAATCTGGCTACCGATGAAAAGGGCAATCGGCCCAATCGCCAACAGCGGCAGGGCATAGGATTTCAGCACGTCGCTGATCGCAGTCGGCTCGGCGGCAATCTTTGGCCACTCTTCCTTTGGCGTCATCAGAATGGCTTTGGCCCGCGCGATCAATGCGGTTCTGCCTTCCGGGCCGCCCAACATATCATTCATCACACAAATCCCCCTTGCTGATCTTTGGAAAGCCACCTGCTAAGCCTGTATCACAACACATCTTCGCGCAAATGCAAGCTTTTCCCCAAGCACAGTCGCATGGCCGCTTGCTCGGTGCGCCGCACGGGGTGATAGCTTGTCGCCATGGCTTTCGCTCCCTTTGTCCCCTTGCGCGTGTATTCGAGCTATACAATGCTCGACGGAGCAATTGATCCAAAGGGCATCGCCAAGCTCGCCAAGGAACGCGGGTTTCCGGCGGTAGCGATGACTGATCGCAATGGGCTCTATGGTGCAATGTCGTTTGCCAGCGCCTGCATGGAGGGCGGCGTGCAGCCGATTCTCGGCACCCTGCTGGGGGTCTGCCGGGGTGATGATCGCACGGTTGATTGGTTGGCGCTCTATGCGCAAGATGAGGTGGGCTGGAACAATCTGTGCCACCTTGTCAGCAAGGCGCATCTTGAACGCCCGCTTGAACGCGATCCGCATGTTAGCATGGCGGACCTTGATGGCCGCACCGATGGGCTGATCGCGCTGACAGCAGCGGGTGATGGCGCGCTCGCCCGGTTGCTCGCCGAGGGCAGGCACGACGCGGCGGAAGCGCTCTGCGCGCGGCTGGAAGTGCTGTTCCCAGCGCGGCTTTATATCGAGATCGCCCGGCGCAACGAAGCGATTGAGGAAGGCTCGGAAGCTGCGTTGATTGATCTTGCTTATGCGCGCGGACTGCCGCTGGTGGCGACCAACCCGGCTAATTACGCCGAACCGCATTTTCACGCCGCGCACGATGCCATGTTGTGCATCGCCAATTCGACGCACATCGACGCCGCCGAACGCCCGCGTTCCAGCCGCGAGGCCTGGGTGAAATCCGCGCCGATGATGGCGGAGATATTCGCCGATCTGCCCGAGGCCATCGCCAACACACTGGTCGTCGCGCAGCGTTGCGCGTTCAAACCGCCGAAGCGCAAACCACTGCTGCCAAGCCTTGCAGGGAATACGGCGCGCGAGGCGCAGATGTTGATCGACGATGCCCGCGCTGGGTTGGGCTTGCGATTGCAACCCTATTATCCCAACGCCGCTCAGGCTAAGCTTGTCGAAGCTCTTAATGCTGAGGGCGACGATAGGCGCGCGGCCTTCGACAAGCTCAGGCTGAGCGGGGTGGGTGAAGAATTTCTCGACTATGCCGACCGGCTCGATTTTGAAACCAATGTGATCAATTCCATGGGTTTTGCCGGATACTTCCTGATCGTCGCGGACTTCATCAAGTGGGCTAAGGATAACGATATTCCGGTGGGGCCGGGGCGTGGTTCGGGCGCTGGTTCGGTGGTCGCTTGGTCGCTGACGATTACCGACCTTGATCCGCTGCGGCTCGGCCTGCTGTTCGAACGCTTCCTCAACCCCGAACGCGTGTCGATGCCCGATTTCGACATCGATTTCTGCGAAACCCACCGCGACAAGGTCATCACCTACGTTCAAGGCAAATACGGCCGCGACAAGGTGGCGC
>JAYVNC010000335.1:0-8910 GCA_043758655.1 Novosphingobium sp. | reverse complement strand
GCTGCACCCGAACGTTGAAGTCTGGCCGAGTTGCTGCCGCAGGAGAGATCGCGAAATTCTGATAGCCGCTGCGATAGATTTGCGAGAAGGAGATACCAAAGCCATCGTTCTGATAACTGATATAGGCATTGTGTTTCCACTCGAGACCCAGATCACCCGCAAGCGAGAATATGCCCTTGAGGTCAGAGTAAGGCAGGTTGGGAAGCAGCTTTTCCTTCTTTTCGATCAGCAGCGTGCCTTCAAATCCGGCCGAGATTTGACCGCCGAGCGCATCGAATTCACCGCGTGCGCTGAAATCAATGCCGCGCGTGCGGCGTGAGCCGAAGTTGCCGGTGCGCAGATCAAGCAGCGTGATTATGCCGCCGGTGCGGGTGATCCGATCAGGGAATGCGCCGATGTTGGCGAACAGTTGTTGGGTATTGATCGAGCCGATCACGTTATCGACGTTGATTGACCAATAGTCTGCCGAGAAGCTGACCCGCCGCATAGGGCGAAACACCAGACCTGCACTGAACTGCTTGGACTTTTCAGGGCCCAGGTTGGCGTTGCCACCGCTCAGCGAATCTGGCGTGATCGCCGCGCAGCCCGCAACCGTTGTGCTGACAATTCCGCTAGGGCATGTCGTGGGATCAACCAAGGTGTTGCCAGGATTTGGCGACTGGGTAACGCCGTTGAAGATCTGGTTGAACGACGGCACGCGGAAGCCTGTGCTGTACGATGCCCGCGTCATCAGCCATTCCACGGGCTGGAACTTGGCGGTGAACTTCGGATTGAACGTCGATCCAAAGCCGGTGTAATCATCGACGCGGCCTGCTGCGGAAAGCTCTAGCATGTCGAACACCGGGAACAGGACTTCGGCATAGGCAGCCTTCACATCACGCGTAACCTTGGTCAGCGCGTTGATGTTGTCAAAGGCGACATTGAAGATGTCAGGCGAGCTGGACGAGCCCGCGGTTGAGCCGTCAAATTTGTAGCTTTCCTTGCGGTAATCCACGCCAAACGCGACCTTGACCTTGCCGCCCGGCAGATCGAACAGATCGCCCGAAACCGAAGCATCAAACTGTCGCACTTCGTACACGCCGCCGTACAACGTAACACCCTTTGCCGAAACCGCATCAAGCGCGGCGAGTGCCTGCGGGGTTTGGGTAAGCGAAAACGGGTTGATAATGCCGCTGTTGAACAGGCCGACTATACCCGGCGCGCTGGCGCCAGCCGCGGTGGGAGCGCGCGGATCAGCACCGCCGGTTATGGCACCAGCAATGCCCGATGCAGCCGCGGATGCCGAATTGGCAAACGTGCCGCGATAGCTGTGGCCGGTACCGAGAACGGAATTGGCTTTGCTTCGCGCATAGGATGCTCCGGCGTGATAATCCCAGCTTCCTGATATGGGGCCATCAACACCAAGCGCCGCGCGCAGGGTTTGCGTGTTGGTGGTATATTCACGCGGTCCGCAAGCTAGACAGCGAAACCGGAAGCCGATTGGCTTGCCGTAATTCGCTGCAATAGCTGGCAGAACAGCGACTAGGCTGTTGTAAACCGCGTTATAGGTCGATGCTGTCAGCGAATTGAGCGGATAGGCAATCGGCAGTCCGATTTGGCCAGCAGTGGCACCAGTTGTCGAAGCATTGCCCGAACTGTACTGATTGTTTGAGAAAATTTTGCGCGATGTGGCATCAGACCCGGTGAGTTCAAAATAAACCTCATGCCCTTCGGCAATCCGGGCCGTGGCGCGCCCATAATAGGTGAGTGTTTCAATTGGCTGCTGAATGGTGGCCGCGCGGCCCGTATCCCACGCGCAGGCAAGACCAGCGCTGGCATTGCCGTAAAGCACCGAATCGTAATTCATCCCGCCGTCAAACGATGCGCATCCCGCGCCGCCGGGCAGACGCAGCGGATTTACGCCGCCTGAAGCCGCAGTGGTGGTTCCCGGGATGAAAAAGCCGGGATTGGTCGCGAGTGATGTTGATCCGGCAGTTCCGCCCAGCAGCGTGCCAGTTTGGGAGATACCCACGCCAGCCGCAGTGGGATTGATCGAGAATGCGGTAGCATAAGGCGTTCCGCGCGTATCAATCGAAAGCCCGCGATTGGGCTGGTTGCCGTTCACAAAGGCGCGGTCGCTGCCATAAAGCGCGCCGTTCCAGCTTTTGCTGACCGCCGCCATAATGTTGAAGCCCTGCTCGTCTAGCTTGCCGTAGCCAACAGTTCCCGAAATCCGATAGATTGGGCTATCACCCTTTTCGGTAATGTCGGTGAAGCCGGTAATGTTGACGCCGGTGAAGTTCTTCTTGGTGATGAAGTTGATCACCCCGCCGATCGCATCGGTGCCATAGATCGCCGACGCGCCATCCTTGAGCACTTCAACCCGTTCAATCGCGGCAAATGGGATCTGGTTGACGTCAACTGCCGAACCCTGAAGCCCGTGTGCGGCGATACGGCGGCCGTTAAGCAGAACCAGCGTGGCCGCGCTGCCTTGGCCGCGCAGGTTAGCTGCGGAAAGCCCGTTGGTGCCGCGCGCTGCGCCCGATACCACGTCTGAGTTCGACGCCAGATTGTCAGCCCCGTTGCCGTTGGCTGCGAGAAAAGAAATGAACTGTTCGGTGCTGCTGATGCCTTCGCGGCTAAGATCACCGGGGGTTATGATTTGCAGCGGCAGCGCGCTCTTGCTCGGATCCTGCTTGATGCGCGATCCGGTTACGATGATGGCCTTGCCCTCATCGGCTCTGGAGTCGCTCGCCAATGGCTTATCCTGCGCGAGAGCTGCGCCGGGCAAAAATGCCAGCGCCGCGATGGCCGAGCCGGTGGCGAGCGCCACGCGAAGTGCAGTGTGATCAGGCATGGAAAAACCCCTGTCAAGAATGGCTTGCCCGTCCCCACGGGCTAATGATCAAGGTTACGCTTCAATCCCGATGCGATGCCAGCGTTTTCACGCGCCATATGTGTGGTGAGGTCTGAATGCTGCAAATGCGTTGCCAAGCAGCAACAATTTGCCCGCGTCAATTTGCGTCGGCGACCAGCAGCAAAGCCTTGTCCATCATAGCAGTGGCGCGCACGTCTTCAGGCACATCGTTGGCAAAGGCGGAAAAGATCAGCACCTTTCCGCTTTTTGCCGTGAGGAAACCGGCGAGCGCGTTGGTGGCGTTGAGTGTGCCGGTTTTCGCCATGATCTTGCCCTCAAGCGCGGTTCCTTTGAAGCGCTTGGTCAGCGTGCCATCGATTCCGCCAATCGGCAGCGTCGCCTTGAACCGCGCGCCCCACGACTGGCTTTGCGTCCACCGCAGAAACGCCACCATCCCGCGCGGCGCAACCCGGTTATAGCTCGACATGCCCGAGCCATCGGCGAAAAAATACTGGTGCGGCTTGAGGCCGGCTTCGGTGAGCATGGCGGTGACCACCTTTTGCCCGCCTTCAATCGAGCCGTCGCCTGCATCAGCGCCCAGCCGCCGGATCAGCAATTCGGCGTGGACGTTCTGGCTTTGCTTGTTGATGATTGTCAGGTCTTCGGCGAGTGGGGGAGGGGTGGCCCTTGCGTTTTCCATGTCTTCACCAGCCATGGCACCGGCGAGCGCGGCGACATCTGCCACGTCGCCCGCCGGCGTGATGGAGCTTTCGGTTCTCCGCTCGGTCCAATGTTTAGCTGATACCTTGCCGCCGACCATCACCCCGCGCGTACGCAGGGCTGTAGCAAAAGCCCAAGCAGTGTATTCTGCGGGGTCATCAATGCCGAGCATCAGCTTTACCGGCGGCGAACCCAGCTTGATCGCTCCCGTAATTTGCACCCGCTTGCTGCCGGGCATGCGGGCGAACTCGATAGGTTTGGGTTGGTCGTCTTTGCTGGTAGAAATTAATGTCGTAGAAGGCGCAGGCGCAGGCCCGGCAGCGGCGGTCATCACCATCTTATCGTAACTCACCGCGCGGTTTTCATAGGTGAAATAGGTCGGGCCAACGATCAGCGGCGGGGCACCGTCCTTGCCGGGACTGACGGTCACAATGGCTTCGTTGTTATCAAGGCTGAGCGCCGAAATGCCGGTTCCAGAATCGGTGGGAATGTTGTTCCAGCTCATCCCCGGGCTCCATCGCTGATCGAGGAACTGCGTGTCATCGCCGATGACATTGCCAACGCGGCGGGTTTGTTTGGCGATTCCATCGGCCAGCGCGCTCAGGCAATCGGTTTTGCAATCCGTGGCCGATGAAAGCCGCGCATCGCCGCGCCCGTACAGCACGACATCTGGCACTTTGGCCTTGGACCGGATGAGGTAGGCGCTGGTCCGGGCTCCCACATCGGGCTGCCCAATATCGGGCATCTTCCACAATGCCGCCGCCGTGGTGAACAGCTTGGTGTTGGAAGCGGGCATAAAGCGCCCCTCAGGATCGAGCGACACTATCTCCTTGCCGTCCATATCGGTGACGACCATGCCCCAGCGAGTGCCGGTCCCAGCCTCGGCGAGGATCTGTGCCGCCGTTTGTTGGATGTCATCAGCCGCGAATGCGGGCAGGGGAGCAATCGTGAGGGCGAGGGCGGCGATCAGGTGCAATCTCATAACCTCAGCCTAGCGCGCTTGGTCGCTCTTGCAAAACGCCCATGTGCCCGCAACATCGGCGATAAGGTGGATACCCGCCTGCCTAACCGCGTTTGAGCGTTTTGAACGACTGTGAAGTCACCGGATAACCTAAATCGTCGGGCAGTGTCAGGTGATCCTCGCCGTCAATCTCGCGGCGGACGGTTGTAATGGTGCGGATTGGGAACTGCGCGGCAAAATCGCGTGCTTCGGCAAAGCTGTCATGCAGCGCCAGCCGCTCAAGGTTGCGCAGGGTTGGGAAGATCACCGATATTTCGCCGCGCTCCGCCATGGCAATCGCCTGACGCGCGGAGGCCCAGAACAGATGACTGTTTTCGGTATCGTCCTTCGAAACCTCAACCGCCCCGGTGCCGAGATCGGCGAGATAGAAGCGGGTATCAAACGCCCCCTTCCACTCCGGACACCAGCGCGCCCAAGGGTAGAGCGCAGACAGGTCCGGCACCCATCCGAAGCGTTCGAGCACCGGGGCCAGTGCGCCGTGTCCGGCCAGCATAGTGCGCGCGTCTGCGGCCTGTTCAGGGGTCACCTTGGCATTCACGCCGAGAACGAGGCCGGTTTCCTCAATCGTTTCGCGCAAGGCTGCGATGCGCGCAGCAGCCTCGTCTGCATCAAGCCCGTGATCAAGCGTCGCGGCGAGTTGATGGTCTGACGGATCAATCCGCCCGCCGGGAAACACTGCCGCCCCGCCAGCAAAGCGCATCGAACCCGCACGCTCGAGCATCAGCAGTTCGGCCGGGCCGCCATCAGCCGCGCGACGGAACACCACGACCGTGGCGGCGGGGATCGATTGCGGCGTAGTGTTTTCGCTCATGATTGTTCAATTGCGGCAAGCGTGCGGGGTTGCAAGCAGCATATTGTGGCCAAATCTGTCGGGATATTTGACAATCGGGTAGCCGTTGCCGCGTGTTTGTTCATCGAAAATGGCAGAAATACAGGAGTTTTCACAAACTGGCACGGCTCCTGCTTATACCAGGATACCCCCCAAGGTAGTCTCGATTGAGGCGGGGCGCTGCACCGGTCTCCGCAGCCCCCGCCTCCCCCGAGTTTCAGATCACCTGATCTCATAGTGTTACCCAGTACCCCGTCCCAATCTTCCCGTCCCCCAATCTCCCCCTCCCAAAGAAAAGCCCGCGAGTTTCAGCTCGCGGGCTCTTTCGTTTTGGGGTCGCTCAATGCGTAATCAGGTGGAAGTTAGCCCAGCATCGGCCATGACCTGATGCAGCTCGCCATCCTCGAACATCTCCATCATAATGTCGCTACCGCCGACGAATTCGCCTTTGACATAGAGCTGCGGGATGGTTGGCCAATCGGAGAATTCCTTGATCCCCTGCCGCACTTCCATATCCTGCAGCACGTCAACGCTCGAAAATTCTACGCCGAGATGTTCGAGGATCGCCACCGCCTTGCTGGAAAATCCGCACTGCGGGAACAAGGGCGTGCCCTTCATGAACAGCACAACGTCGCTGCCTTTGACGATGGCGTCGATGCGGGAATGGGAATCGGTCATGGGCGTTTGGCCTTCGGCAAATGGGATAACTATGCGCCTTAATTGGGAACGGCTGTGGTCAGTTGCAAGGCGTGGAGTGCGCCGCCCATCCGCCCGCCAAGCGCCTCGTAAACCAGCTTGTGCTGGGCAACGCGGCTTTTGCCGGTGAACATCGCGCTGGTTACCCGCGCGGCATAGTGATCGCCGTCACCCGCCAGATCGGTGATTTCCACCTGAGCACCCGGCAGCGCCGCAACAATCAGCGCTTCGATGTCTGCCGCGGCCATCGCCACCGGGTTATCCTTCGCCCATCAGCGCGCGGCGGGCTTCGACTTCGCGCGCCTCAAGCGAGGTGCGGATTTCGCCTTCGGAGGTGTCCACGCCCGCTGCGGTAAGATCACCCAGTAGTTTGCGGATCACGTCTTCGTCCCCCGCTTCCTCGAAATCCGCCTGAACCACGCTTTTGGCATAGGCTTCGCTCTCCGCCGCTGAGAGGCCCATCAGCGTTGCCGCCCATTGGCCGAGCAGCCGGTTGCGGCGGGCGTGGACGCGGAACTGCATTTCCTCGTCATGCGCGAAATGGGCTTCTTCGCCGCGCTCGCGGCTATTGAAATCGGTCATCTTGGGTCTGGTCCTCTGATAGGTGCAGCTTTGCGATAGGCTGAGGCGCGATTCGATTCAATCGCCGATGAGCACAACCACTTTGCCCATCGCCTTGCGGTCAGCCAGCAGCGCAATCGCATCGCCCCCGCGTTCCAATGGCAGGAGGCTGCCGATACGCGGCGCGATCTTGCCCGCTTCGAGTAGCGCGAACAGTTCGGCAACCTGAGCTTCGAACCGCGCAGGCTCACGCGCAACGTAGCCGCCCCAGAACACGCCGCAAATATCGCAGCTTTTGAGCAGCGGCAGGTTGAGCGGCAGCCGCGCGATTCCTGCCGGAAAACCGACGACGAGAAAACGGCCCTCCCACGCGGTGGCGCGCAAAGCAGGTTCGGAATAGTCACCGCCGACAGCATCATAAACAATGTTCGCGCCATCGCGCCCGCAAGCCTTTTTGAAAGCCTCGGCGAGCGCGCGGGACTGGTCTTTGTCGAGTGGGGCGTGCGGGTAGATCACCACTTCGTCAGCCCCGGCTTCGCGCGCAACCGCAGCCTTTTCCTCGCTCGAAACCCCCACAACGACGCGCGCGCCATAGGCTTTGCCGAGTTCAACCGCCGATAGCCCAGTTCCGCCCGCCGCGCCTAGCACCAGCTGCGTGTCGCCTGCCTTGATATGCGCGCGGTCCTTCAGCGCATGGATTGTCGTGCCATAGGTGAACAGCAGAGCCGAGGCGGTTTCGAACGACGCGCTGTCTGGGATGGCGAAGCACTTGCCTTCCGCCGCCAGCACCTTTTCAGCCAGACCGCCGTGCATGGTCAGCGCCGCGATACGATCACCCGGCTTCACCCGCGTTACGCCTGTGCCGACCGCTTCAACCACGCCTGAAACCTCGCCGCCGGGTGCGAACGGCCGCTGCGGTTTGAACTGATAAAGATCGCGGATCATCAGCGTATCGGGAAAGTTGATCGACGCCGCACGAGTGCCGATCAACACCTGGCCAGGACCGGGGACAGGATCGAGTACATCGCTGAGAACCAGAGTTTCCGGCCCGCCCGCTGCGATAGAAAGCAGCGCCTTCATGCCGCTTCCAGCCCATGCGCAAGGAACGGCAGGCCATCGCGGGCCTTCGCCTCATAGGCACCAATGGCGGTGTCGCGCGCCATGGTCAGACCAACTTCATCGAGCCCGTTGAGCAGGCAATGCTTGCGGAACCGATGGATTTCAAAGGTGAAACGGTCCTGAAACGGCGTGGTGACGGTTTGGTTTTCCAGATCAATCGTGATCGGATCGGTCTTCGCCACCTCCATCAGCCGGTCAATTTGCGCTTGCGGCAAAGCGACCGCAAGGATGCCGTTCTTGAAGGCATTGCCTGAAAATATGTCCGAATAGCTCGGCGCGATAACGGCGGTGATGCCCATATCGAGCAGCGCCCAAGCCGCATGTTCGCGGCTCGATCCGCAGCCGAAGTTATCGCCCGCGATCAGGATTGGCGCGCCCTTATAGGCGGGATCCTCGAAAACATTGCCTTCCTCCTTGCGCAGCGTTTCAAAACAGCCCTCGCCAAGACCATCGCGGGTGATGGTTTTCAGCCAATGCGCGGCAATGATGACATCGGTATCAACATTCTTGCGGCCAAACGGATAGGCTGTGCCGCTGATTTCCCTAATCGCCTTCATATCAATTCGCCCTCATCTCAATCCGTCTCCGGCGCATCTTCAGGGCGGGGCGGCGGCGAAGTTGGCTTCGGAGCCTTGCGCCGCGACGACGCATAAAGCAGCGCGGCGGTAAGGGCAGCCGAGCCGATTGCAGCACCGGCGAGGGCGGCTTTTCCTGTCCATGTGGATTTTTCGGGTTTGTCGGTCATGGCATCCCTATGTCGATGCACGGCCAGAGTTTCAAGCGCGGCGCGTTAAATTGCCCGAGTTCAAAGCCAGTCTTCACAACGCAACCCATCAACGCGAGCGAATTCGCTGAGGTTGCCAGTGATGAGCTTGAGGCCAAGGCTGCGCGCGTGACCGGCGATGAGCAAGTCATTTGGGCCAAATATCTGGCCGCGTGCGCGCAATTCGGCCTTGATTTCGGTCGCGTGGAGAGCGGCTTCCGGATCAAAGTCCATGACACGGAGCCGTGTAACAAAATCATCGACCTTTTCATGATGAAACGAACGGCGATCTGAATTTTCGGCACCAAAGCGCAATTCGTGAACCACGATGCTTGAAATACAAAGTGATCGAACCTCGTCCTGGA
>JAYVNC010000334.1:0-8953 GCA_043758655.1 Novosphingobium sp. | reverse complement strand
GGGCGGAAGTGTGCAGGCGCTATCGCCCGAATGAATACCCGCCTCCTCGATATGCTGCATCACGCCTGCGACAACCACCTGATCGCCATCGCAAAGCGCATCGACATCGCATTCAATTGCATCGCGCAGATATTGATCGATCAGCACGGGTGAATCGCCCGAAACCTGAACGGCGGTGGCGATGTAATCATCGAGCTGCGGAACCGAATCGACGATCTCCATTGCCCGCCCGCCAAGCACATAACTCGGGCGCATCAGCACAGGGAAGCCGATACGCTCAGCCACCGCCACCGTCTCATCGCGGCTGCGGGCGATGCCGTTGGCGGGCTGTTTCAAACCTAAATCGTTGACCAGTTTGGCGAACCGTTCGCGGTCTTCGGCAAGATCAATTGCGTCGGGCGATGTGCCGAGGATGGTAATTCCCGCATCTTCGAGCGGCTGCGCGAGGTTGAGCGGGGTCTGCCCGCCGAACTGAACGATTACGCCAACCAGAGTGCCGTTTTGCTGCTCAACCCGCAGGATTTCCAGCACGTCCTCGGCCGTCAGCGGTTCAAAATAGAGGCGGTCCGATGTGTCATAATCGGTGGAAACCGTTTCCGGGTTACAGTTGATCATGATCGTTTCGTAACCCGCTTCAGCGAGTGCGAAGCAGGCGTGGACGCAGCAATAATCGAACTCGATACCCTGCCCGATACGGTTCGGCCCGCCGCCTAGTATAACGATCTTCTTGCGGTCGCTCGGCGCGGATTCGCATTCAGGTGCGCCAAATGTGGGCGCTTCATAGGTCGAATACATGTAAGGTGTGATGGCCTCGAATTCTGCGGCGCAAGAATCGATCCGCTTGAACACCGGATGCACGCCAAGGCGGTGGCGCAGCTGGCACACTTCTTGGGCTGTGGTTGCCCCCGCCATCGCCTTCACAGCATCGTGGAGCAGACCCTTGCGCGGGGCCATGGTTTCGCCAAGCCCGCCGGGCAAATTCACCGAGCGTATTGCCAAGGTTGCGAGACGGTGGTCGGAAAAGCCCATCGCTTTCAGCCTGCGCAGGCCGGCCGCATCGTTGGGCAAACCATCGCGCATGATCGCCGCTTCCTCAGCGATGATCTCGTGGATCTGGCGCAGGAACCACGGATCGTAATGCGTGATTGCGGCGACGTCCTCAACGCTGAAACCCTCCCGAAACGCCTGCCCGACAACCAGCAGACGATCCGGTGTTTGGCGCGAAAGTGCAGCAGTTATTTCATCGCGGCCCGCGCCTTCGAGGCTCGGCATGCGGTTGAAGCCATCAAGCCCTGTCTCGAGTCCCCGCAGCGCCTTCTGCATCGATTCCTTGAAGTTGCGGCCAATCGCCATGACTTCACCGACCGATTTCATCGCGGTGGAGAGTAGCGGCTCGGCACCCTTGAACTTTTCAAAGGCAAAGCGCGGGATTTTGGTCACGACATAGTCAATGCTGGGTTCAAAGCTGGCAGGGGTCGCCCCGGTGATCTCGTTGGTCAGTTCGTCGAGCGTATAACCGACAGCCAGCTTCGCCGCGATGCGAGCGATCGGGAAACCCGTTGCCTTCGAGGCCAGCGCCGATGAACGCGAAACACGCGGGTTCATCTCAATAACGATCAGCCGGCCATCCGCCGGGTTGACCGCGAACTGCACGTTCGATCCGCCCGTCTCAACCCCAATCTCGCGCAGCACAGCGATGCTGGCGTTGCGCATGATCTGGTATTCCTTGTCGGTCAGCGTCAGCGCCGGGGCGACTGTGATCGAATCGCCGGTGTGGACCCCCATCGGATCGACGTTTTCAATCGAGCAGATGATGATGCAGTTGTCCTTGCGATCACGCACAACCTCCATCTCGTATTCTTTCCAGCCGAGCAGCGATTCCTCGATCAGCACTTCGGTGGTAGGCGACGCATCAAGGCCCGAGCGGACGATCTGGTCAAACTCCGCCTTGTTATAGGCCACGCCGCCGCCGGTGCCTCCGAGCGTAAAGCTGGGGCGGATGATCGAGGGCAAGCCTGTGCGCTCAAGGATGGCAAAGGCCTCCTCAACGTTATGCGCAACGCCGCTGCGCGCGGACTCCAACCCGATCTTGTCCATCGCCTCTCGAAATCGCTGGCGGTCCTCAGCCTTGTCGATGGCATCGGCATCCGCGCCGATCATCTTGACGCCCAGCCGCTCAAGCGTGCCGTCATTGAACAGCGCCAGCGCGGTGTTCAGCGCGGTCTGCCCGCCCATCGTCGGCAGCAGCGCATCGGGTCGCTCTTTCTCGATGATCCGGGTGACAATCTCGGGCGTGATCGGTTCGACATAGGTGGCGTCCGCCATGTCAGGATCAGTCATAATCGTCGCCGGGTTCGAATTGACCAGGACCACCTTATAGCCCTCCTCACGCAGCGCCTTGATCGCCTGCGTGCCCGAATAGTCGAATTCGCAGGCCTGCCCGATGATGATCGGCCCCGCGCCGATGACGAGGATTTTGGATATGTCGGTACGTTTTGGCATGGGTTATCCGTAGTTTAGTTTGGTTGGAGTGACGGTTTGGTGAGCTTTACCGCGATTTTCTGCTACTAATGCCCTCCCCGTAGAGGGGGAGAGTTGGGTGGGGGTGTACAAACGTTGGTTACCAAGCGCCTCACGCCCGTAGCGAAAAAGCTTCGCGCCGAACCGACCGAGGCCGCGAAGCGCCTGTGGTCGCGGCTGCGAGCAAAGCAGCTTGACGTTCAATTCACGCGAGAGTTCCAGATCGGAAATGCCATTGCTGATTTCGCCTGCCGCCGGCTCAAGCTGGTCATCGAAGTCGATGGCGGACAGCACAGCGATAGTGCCACTGATAAAGCGCGGACTCAGATGATCGAAGGTTACGGCTACCGGGTGATCCGGTTCTGGAACAACGATGTGCTCAGCAACACCGATGGCGTGGTCCTGCAAATCACCGAAGCCCTCGCCCTCGCCACCAACCGCAATGATTGGTTTGAGGATGACGATTTCTAGCCTTCTTCCTTCTAACCCCCTTCCCCATCGGGGAAGGGCTGGGGATGGGGGTTCCACCCCGCGAGGCCGACGCGCACCTGCGGCGCGCTCCCCCACCCCCAACCCCTCCCCGACGGGGAGGGGGGCTGATAGGTTGTGGATTGGGGATGGGTGGTTGGGCATCAATCGAGAAATTTATATATGGAAGAAGTGGGCAACAGTGAAAAGCCTGTAGATTCCGTCGATACCTTATCCAGTAGCACGGATTTCACCTTGCCATCACGGCTTGGGTCAATGACAACGATAGTCTTCTTACCTTTGAAAGCGGCCGCAAGAAGCCAGTGACCATCCTCATCGCTTTTAGAAGAAACATGAATAACTGCCGCTCCGTTAAGCTCACCAAAAGTTGCCGAGAGAATACCTCTCAAATTCTGAGTTACTACCTGAGATTCCATGTCCGCAAACGGAATGGCCTTGAAGGGTTTGCGTAAAGCCTTAGCGGTATGATTGAACAGACTCACCAGCTCTTGCCATTCAAAGCCTCCATGAAGTCGATCAGGGGTAAGAAGTGACAACTGCTCCGCTGATCTCATGAGATACTTGAAAGATTCTCGGTCCAAAACGCGGGGTGAATTCCAGATATGCATGAAGTTAATGAGGCAATAAATGCCGCACAAACCATCCGCATCGCCTTGGGTAGATGGCTTTTTCACCCCAACATCCCCACAAACCGCTCAAACAGATAGAAGCTATCCATCGGCCCCGGACTTGCCTCAGGGTGATACTGCACGCCAAACGCCCGCTTGCCCTTCACCGCGATCCCGCAGTTTGAGCCATCGAACAGCGAAACATGCGTTTCCTCCACGCCGTCGGGCAAGCTCGCCCCATCCACCGCAAAGCCGTGGTTCATTGAGGTGATTTCCACCACACCGCTTTCCAGCCGCTTTACCGGGTGATTTGCGCCACGGTGGCCTTGGTGCATTTTGACTGTTGTCGCGCCCACTGCCAGCCCGAGCATTTGGTGGCCGAGGCAGATGCCGAATATCGGCACGTCTCGGTCGAGCAGGGCTTTGATCACCGGCACGGCGTAAACGCCCGTAGCGGCCGGATCGCCGGGGCCGTTTGACAGGAAAACGCCTGCGGGTTCGAGCGCCAGAATGGCCTCAAGTGAAGTCTGAGCGGGAACCACCGTCACCCGCGCGCCGGCTTTGACCAGATTGCGGAAGATGTTGTCCTTCGCGCCGTAATCTATCGCCACCACGTGCGGTCCTTCGACAAGCTCAGGATGAGCGGGCTTTGGATGTGCACTTCGGGCATAACCCTCACCCAGCGCCCAAACGCCACCTTCCCAGCCCTCATTCTCAGCCCGCGAAACCAGCCGCGCCAGGTCCATGCCTTCAAGCCCCGGCCATTCGCCCGCGCGCTTCACTAGCGCCGCCACATCAAACTTGCCTTCAGGATCATGCGCGATCACTGCGTTTGGCGCGCCAGCCGTCCGAATGCGCCGCGTCAAAGCGCGGGTGTCTATGCCTGCAATGCCGATCTTGCCCTTGCCCGCCAGCCAGTCGCCGAAGCCGCCTTGCGCGCGGAAGTTCGATGGCGCGGTCACGTCTTCGCGCACTACGCAGCCCAGCGCGCCGTCAACCTTGGCCTCAAGGTCTTCATCATTCACCCCGACATTGCCAATATGCGGAAAGGTGAAGGTGACGATTTGCCCGGCATAGCTGGGGTCGGTCATGATCTCCTGATAGCCGGTCATCGAAGTGTTGAAGCACACCTCACCCACTGCCTGCCCTACCGCGCCAAATCCCCTGCCCCACAGCACGGTGCCATCGGCCAAAACGAGCACGCCGGTTGCGCCCTGCGGAGTGGGTGCGTGCGAAGAGGCGGCGTCGGCCATAAAGGGGCGCTCCGGTTCAGTGTTCCAGCGATAGGTGCTAAGAGGTGGCGGCTATACGCCATGCTGCATTGCGTCAACCTAAGAACTGCCGCTAGAATGCAGCTTTCCCCAGATGGGGCCGCTAAACCACAGGAACACACCCCAAATGCTCCGCGATTCGATAAAGGCCGCGCAAATCACCGCGATGAAGGCGGGCGATAAACCGCGCCTTGCCGCCGTTCGCCTGATCCTCGCCAAGTTGAAGGACAAGGATATTGAACTGCGCACCGCCTCCGCAGTGCCGGACGACGATGTTCTGGTGGTCGATGTGTTGCAGAAAATGGCCAAGCAGCGCCGCGAATCAATTGATCTTTACGTCAAAGGCGATCGGCAGGAACTCGCGGATGCTGAAAGCGGCGAATTGGCGGTGATCGAATCGTTCATGCCCGCGCTGATGGGTGAGGACGAAGTGAACGCGGCGATTGCGGGTATTAAGGCCGAGCTTGGCGCTTCGGGCATGAAAGACATGGGCCGGGTGATTGCCGAACTGAAGTCGCGCCACGGCACGCAGATCGATATGAGCAAGGCCAGCGGGCTGGTCAAAGCCGCGCTGGCCTGATCCATTGGCTCACGCCGTTTTAGGCATCACCGAACAATGCTCATTCACGATGCTCCAGACGCCGGTGGCATCTTTCTGGAACACATCAGTGCAGCGGACCACGCCATTGGAGGCGGGGCGCTCCTTGCTGGTTCCATTCCACACGCCTGAGACCACGAAGGTATCAGCATCAAGCAACTGAATATTGCGCGATACTTGCTGTTCACTGTCGATCATCGCGGCGGCGAAAACGTCCTGCGCCTTGTCGAACGTGGCGCGATCGGCTTCAATGGCGCCGTAGGCATAATCGAACGCGACAACTCCGGGTGCGTAAAGCGCCTTGATCTTGGCCGCATCTTTCGATTCCCAGATCTTGACCATTGCATCGGCCAGCTTGGTGGCGTCCGCCTCGGTAACCGCAACTGCTGCGACAGGCACTTCGGCCTTTTGGCAGGCACCCAGCATGATGCAGGCTGCTGCGGCGGCTATTGGCATCCATTTTGGCATTGTTTGTCTCCCCATTATTTTTGAAGCGACCCAAGAATCGTTGGGTATCAAGCGGTCTGACAGCGGTAAAGGGAATTTACGGGCAGACTACCCTTCTGTTGCGATAGAAGGCATAAGGCAGTTATGACGCTCACCCCCCAATGGCTGGACGAATTGCGCGCGCGGGTGACGCTGTCGGGCGTGATCGGGCGGACGACGCGGCTGACCAAGACGGGGCATGAATGGAAGGCCTGCTGCCCGTTCCACAACGAAAAATCGCCCAGCTTCACGGTCAACGACGCCAAGGGCTTTTACCATTGCTTCGGCTGCGGCGCGCACGGCGATGTTATCCGCTGGATGACTGACCAGCGCGGGCTGGGCTTTATGGACGCGATCAAGGAACTGGCGGGCGAGGCCGGGATGGAAGTTCCCGCGCCCGATCCGCGCGCGGCGCAGACGGCGGAGAAGCAAAGCGGGCTGCACGAGGTGATGAAAGCCGCGCAGGATTGGTTCGTCAGCCAGCTTTCCGGGACGGATGGCGTCAAGGCGCGCGGCTATCTTGCATCGCGCGGGTTCGATGCGCATACCGTGGCGCGGTTCGGCTTTGGTTATGCCCCGGAAGCGCGGCAGGCGCTGAAAGGCGCGTTGTCGCAGGTTCCGGATGATGTGCTTGAGGAAGCGGGCTTGCGCATCACGGTTGAGGGCAAGGATCCCTATGACCGGTTTCGTGGGCGGCTGATGCTGCCGATTGAGGATGCGCGCGGGCGGGTGATTGCCTTTGGCGGGCGCATTCTCGATGCGGCAAAAACGGATGCGCCTAAGTACCTGAATTCGCCAGACACACCGCTGTTTGACAAGGGCCGCACGCTTTACAACCTCCACCGCGCCGGGCCGGAATCGCGCCAGACCGGGCGGCTGATCGTCGTCGAAGGCTATTTGGACGTCATCGCTCTCGCCGCCGCCGGGATTGGCGACGCAGTTGCGCCGCTGGGCACCGCCCTCACCGAACGGCAGATCGAGATGCTCTGGCGGCTGGTCGAAGCGCCGATCCTGTGTTTCGATGGCGATGCTGCTGGTCAGCGCGCGGCGATGCGGGCGGTGACGCGCGCCCTGCCCCTGTTGCGCCCATCGCATACTCTGCGAATATGCCGCCTGCCTGCGGGGCTCGATCCCGATGATTTGCTCAAGCGCGATGGCGTGAGCGCAATGGAGCGAGTGCTCGGCGCGGCGGAAAGTCTGATTGATACGTTGTGGCAGCACGAGCGCGATGCGCAGCCGCTCACCACACCTGAAGACAAGGCGGGCCTAAAGGCGCGGTTGATGGCGCATGTTGATATGATATCAGATAAAGATATCAAGGCGCTTTATCGGCGTGACCTTTTGAAGCAATTTTCTGCCTTTGCATTTCCACCAAGCGATTGGTCTAGTCATAGAAATGTGGTGGGCATTACCGATGCGAAGCGTTGGGCAGCTACGCAATTACGCAATAAGCCGTTTGGAACCGGAGCCTCAGTCTACGTCGGAGGCGCCAGTGCCGCGCTTACGGCTAAACATGCCGAGTCGCCTGCGCGAGATCGCCATTTACATCGACGGCTAGGCGCGGCAATTGCAGCTGGCCTCATGTGGTTCCCAAATTATGTGATGATTTACGCTGAATCACTTTTGCAGGTTGCAGACCTCGATCCACGACTAGAAGCGATTGCAGATGCGTCGTTTGATTTTGATATCCTTGATCATGACCAAATCGTAGCCATATTGGATGCCAAAGGACTTGCGTTGCCGGTTTCATCCGAATGGGATGATCTGCGGTTCCCATTTGCGTGGCCTCCAAAGAATGATGAGCCTGTCGCCACCGTGCTTGAAAAAGCAATGAAGCTTTACGCAGGATTGCCCCAAGTGAAACACACTCTTCGCAGAGCAACCGAGTTGCTTGCGCAGGAATTTACAGATGACAATTGGAATGAGCAACAGCGTCTACTAAAACGAGCGATGGAATTTGATGCTGAACTAAAACGGATGGCCGTCGCATGATTCGCGGTAATCCATAGAGTTAAATTGATCACAGAAGAGAAGGCTGGCTTTCGGAGGCAGCTTGGGGCAAAGGCGCGCCAAGCGGTATAATCCGACCTAGGCTGCTCAAAACAGATGGCGGAATAATGGACGAAGACGATAACAACGGTGGCATGAACGAGGGCGGCGACGCTCCCTTGATTGACCTCAACGATGCCACGATCAAAAAGCTGATCGCGCGGGCCAAGCGGCGCGGCGTGATCACGATGGACGAGCTCAACGAGGCGCTGCCGCAGGATCAGATGTCTGCCGATCAGATTGAGGACGTGATGTCCGCGATCTCGGAGATGGGCGTAAACATCGTCGAGAGTGACGAGGACGCGGTTGATCCTGAAGAGCGCAAGGCGGAGGACGCCGAAGACGAAGAGAGCGTCGATGAACGCCCGGACCTCGTCAAGAAAAAAGAAATTATTGAGCGCACCGATGATCCAGTGCGGATGTACCTGCGCGAGATGGGCGCGGTCGAGCTGCTCAGCCGCGAGGGTGAAATCGCCATCGCCAAGCGGATTGAAGCGGGTCGCGATACGATGATTTTGGGGCTGTGCGAAAGCCCGATTACCTTCCACGCGATCATTCAGTGGTCTGACGCGCTTAACGCCGGTGAAATGCAGCTGCGTGAGATCCTTGATCTCGATGCCATGCTGCAAAAAGGCCCTGCGCCTGAGAACCTGACCGAAGAGGGCGACGAAAAGGGCGAGCCCGAGATCACCGAAGCCACGGCTGGTCCTTCCTATAAGGAAGAGGAAGAGGTCAAGGAAGAACCCGAAGTCGTCGACGAAGACGAAGAGGAAGGCGGCGAAACCCGCACCCGCCGTCCGGTTGAGGAAGAGGAAGAGGACAACACTCTCTCGCTCGCCCAGATGGAAGCGCAGCTTAAGCCCGCAGCGCTTGAACGGTTTGCCGAAATTACCTCAGTGTTCAAGAAGTTCGAGAAGATTCAGTCTGATCGC
>JAYVNC010000333.1:0-2895 GCA_043758655.1 Novosphingobium sp. | reverse complement strand
CTGGGGGGTTTTCTGGTGGCGGCATCGCCGTTGGTTTTTCTGCTGATCTTCAACAGTTGTTGAAAAATGCCTAGATCGCGCATCGGGCCCTTCAACGCCTTGGTCTTTGGTGCTTTGACGCTGCCGCCGGTTGTACTACTAAGTTGTTTGCCTGCCCTTGCGCATAGCCCTTTGCCCAGAAGCGCCGCAGCCTATGTCACCAAACGCGACCAGTGCGATCACTGGCGAGGCGAGGATCCCTACGATGCCGCAAGGGCTAGCGAGATCAACGCCAAGGTTCGAAAATTATGCACCGGAACCGACTCTGAACTCGCGAAACTTCGCCGACGGTACCATGCTAATAAGCGCGTTATGGCGGCGTTGCGGCATTATGAAACGTCGGTAGAATAATGACCCATTTCGCAGCCAAGATTGGCTTTATCCGATGAACAGATTCGGGTGGGACCGCACAGTCCAGAAGCGGGGCTATGTCACAACGTTCGAATCCATAAGCCAATGTACGCCCATGGAAATCGAAGATCGCCTTGGATTTGCCCGAGGCAGCCTGATTGGCGGCTACGCGATTTACGAATTGCAGGACATGATCGCGATTGACGATTTCGTTTGGCGTGATGTCACAAAATTTTCTGCTGGGTGGCAGGCCGATCCAGACATCGAATTTGGCCCGGACAAATCGGTCATCTGGAAAGCTCAACGCTTTGACGAGCTTCGCGCTGAACTGGGTAAGCAGCTTAATTACGACGAGAAAAAAGTTGATGCGGCGCTTGGGCGAGTGATGATGGCGGCGCAAAAACGCCTCAATATGCGGGTAGGCCCGCGGCGAATAGTCAAGTTAATCGCCCGGCAGCCGCTCCCCGATTTTCCCGATTCACCCCATAACAGCATTCCGCAATGGGAACTGATTAAGCCTAAGGCATTTGTTCTGACAGCCACCGTTCCGGGGCCAGAATTGATCGCGAAATTTTCCGGGGCCAAATGGTGGAATGCGCATCAGGCGGAATATCCCAACAGCGCCCGGCTTGCCGACCTTAGCGGTACATTCGCCCTTGATGCAGCCGATTTCATAGCAGAATTGCGCCGCGCGGGAGTATCAGTTGTGGTCTCGGCGACGCTCCGCAACAAGACGCGTGCCGAACTGATGTTTTATTCCTTCCAAATCGCCCACGGCAAAATTGCCCCGGAAAAGGTGCCGCTGATCAGTGGCTGCGACATTATCTGGGATCACGGAGATCCGGACGCTTCGCGTATCGGCGCGCAGGAGATGGTCGATCTGTTCCAAATCGTTTTCCGGCCATCGCTCACTTCGCTGCATATCAAGGGACAGGCGATTGACATGACGATCACCTGGGCGTCCAAAATTAAGGTCGCAGACAAGGCGGGTAAACTGCATGAGATTGCCGGCCCGGGTAACGGCGCAACAAGTCAGGCGTTGCATGCTATCGGTGCCAGTTATCGCGTGATAAAATTGCTATCGGATCGTCCCCATTGGTCATCGACCGGCCATTGAAGGAGCTCCAGTGACCACCCCCTACGACCGCGTCGCCTATCCTTCCTCGGTGTTTATTCAGACCCATCCTGAGCGACTTGCCGTGCTCATGCGGCTTGCGGGGCTAACCCCAGCTGAGCCCTGCCGTTCGCGGATACTTGAGATTGGCGGGGGGGATTGTCTCAACCTGCTATCATTCGCGGCGATGTGGCCGGAATGCGAGGCGCACGGATTTGATCTGTCCGAGGTTGCCATCGCGCGCGGGGTGCGGTTTGCGCAGGGTGCGGGGCTGGAAAATGTCGCGCTGGTGGTAAAGGACATTATGGAAGCGCAGCACCGCTATCCGGCGCGCGCGTTTGATTATGTCATCCTGCACGGAGTCTATGCCTGGGTACCTGATGTGGTGCGTGGGGCTTGCATGGCGCTGATCGCTCATGTGCTGTCAGACAACGGCGTGGCGATGATTAGCTACAACGCGATGCCGGGCGGCCATGTCCGGCTGATCATGCGCGAAATGCTGATGAACGTGGTTGAGGGTGTGGAGGATTTTGAAGGGCGGATCGAGGTAACGCGGACATTCCTGGAAGATTACGCCAAACCGCGCGATGGCGACGATGCCTTGGCAAAGGTGCTGCGAGAACAAGCCGAATCAATGCTGAAGCGGCCTGATTCGGTGTTGTTTCACGATGAACTAGGTGATTGCTATCACCCGCAGCGGCTGATCGAAGTGGTCCGCTCGGGTGAAGCTTTGGGCTTGCGTTTCCTCACCGATGCCGGGCGCAACCGGCACCTTGATGGGTTCCTCAAGGATGGGGCCGAACTGCCTCATGACGCGGACCATGCGGTACTGATCGCTGCCAGCCGCGATGACTATGAAGCGCTGCGCTATTTCCGCCACACGCTGTTCGTCCGGTCCGAGCAGGAGGTTGATCGCCAAATTGACGTTTCACGGCTCAGCGAACTTAGCCTTTCCACCAACATGCGCAGGCAGGACGACGGAACCTTCACTTTACGCGGCGATACCATAGAGATCGCTGATGAAGCGCTGGCGGCGGCGATTGAAAACGCGGCATTGCGGACGCCTGAGCGCGTGCCGGTTTCAGAGATCACGACAAATCCCGATCACCTGCGCGTCCTGCTCCAGCTTTTTGCCGAATGGTATGTCACCTTGCACCCCGGCCCTACGCCTTTCCCGCTCGAACCCGGCGAACAACCTCAAACCAGCCCGCTCGTTCTGGCGATGCTCAATATGGGCGAACTGACGGTGTGCGGCCTCGATCACAAGCTGCTCAAGATTGAACAGGCGGAACTGCGAAACCTGCTGCTCGCCGCCGATGGAACGCGAACGATGGCAGAAATCGCCGCCATGGACCATGGTATCCCGGCAGACGAAGTTGCCGCAGCGCTCA
>JAYVNC010000332.1:0-2915 GCA_043758655.1 Novosphingobium sp. | reverse complement strand
GGGTAACCTCGCCATATTCGACCGCGCGCAACAAACGCTCCTGCGCACCCATCGACAGCGAAGCCAGTTCGTCGAGAAATAACGTGCCTTTGTCGGCTTCCTCGAACCTTCCGGCCCGCGCCCGTGTAGCACCAGTGAAAGCCCCCTGCTCATGACCAAACAGCTCCGCCTCGATCAGTGTTTCCGGCAAGGCCGCGCAGTTCAGCGTGATCAGCGGCTCGCCCCAACGCGCCGACAGGCGGTGAAGCCGTTCGGCGACCAGTTCTTTGCCGGTTCCGCGCTCACCAATTACCAGCACCGGGCGGCGCATCGGCGCGGCGCGGCTGGCGCGTTCGACTGCATCGAGGAAGGCGCCAGACTGGCCGATAAATTGCACATCGCGATCCATGCCCAATTGTTAGCAAATTTTCCCAAGTCATTGCAATGGCCGCCACGCACCTTTGCTGAATTTTCGACGCAACCCGCATTAATCTGCGGTTCACGCGAATTGGCACGGCCTATGCAAATACTGGTTCAACCCCGACGCCGGGATCCCGATGGAGACCAAACCCATGAACCAGAGCATCACAGAGCAGGCAGCCAAAATGGCAAAGCCCGTCCCCCGCTCGGCACTCGACCGCGCTATTGTGGCCAGCGTTATCGCCATGGCCGCAATGAACTTTCTTATCCTTGCCCAGCAGTTGCAGGCCAGTCCTCTGCTTTCTGTCGCCGGCAAGGTTGCTGGGGCGAGCCTCGCGTGAGCGGGGACAACCCCCTTGGGCCGGAACTTCCGGACCCCCCTGTGGGCGGCACGCAGTCCCGCCGCCCCACCGGGGTTCCGGCCCATTCGCTCGATCCGCTTTTTCGAACAGATCCGGGAAGCCAGTTTCGTTCACGCCGCATCGATGAAGAAGTTGAACGCCTGCGCACCTCGCCCACACCCACCCAGTCCCTCGCTTCCGGAGCCGCTTTCATGGGAATTTTCTCTCGCACGCGCGACATCGTCGCCGCTAACTTCAACGAGCTGCTCGATAAGGCCGATGATCCATCAAAGATGATCCGCATGATCATCCTAGAAATGGAGGAAACGCTCGTGGAAGTGCGCGCCAGCGCCGCGCGCACCATTGCCGATCAAAAGGAAATGCACCGCCACACTGTCAAACTCGACAAGTTGCAGGCTGATTGGGCCGACAAGGCGCAGCTGGCGCTGAGCAAGGACCGCGAAGACCTTGCCCGCGCGGCGCTGGTCGAAAAGAAGAAGGCTGCGGACATGGCCGATCAGCTGAAGGAAGAGATCACCGTGCTCGATGACGCCCTGCGCGCCTAGGAGCTCGATATCGATAAGCTGCAAACCCGGCTGCGCGAAGCCCGCTCACGCCAGGGTGCCATCGCCGCACGGCTCGAAAGCGCCGAGAACCGGGTGAAACTGCGCACGCTGCTCGCCAGCGAGCGGGTGGACGAGGCGATGTCACGCTTTGACCAGCTCGAACGCCGGGTCGATTACGCCGAGGGCCGCGCCGATGCGTTGGGCCTTGCCGATGGCCGCAATGCCAAGCCGAGCCTGTCCGATGAAATCGCCGCGCTCGCCGGTGCGGACAAGATCGACGAGGAACTTGAAGCCATGAAGCGCGCACTGGGCCAGTCCGGCAGCGAATCGAAGGAAGTTTAAATGGGCGAAGAAATCATCATTGTGCCGCTAATCGTTCTCGGGCTGCCATGGATCATTTTCCACTACATCACCAAATGGAAGACTGCCGCGACGCTGACAACCGGCGATGAATCGCTGCTTGAAGAGCTTTATCAGGTCGCAAAGAGGCTCGATGAGCGGATGGACACGGTTGAGCGGTTGGTCGCGTCAGACAACCCTGAATTCCGCCCGGCCCGCCTGATGCATGATCGTGATACCGATAACCAACAACTGCGCGAGCTGGAAAGTCTGCTCGGCAAGAATGAAAGGATGCCCAAGTGAACAGCCCACGCACCCGCTTTTATCGTGACAAAGTGAATGGCAAATTCTTGGGCGTCTGCGCAGGGATTGCCGACTACACCGGGGTTGATGTGCTGTGGGTCAGGCTTGGCACCGTGTTGCTGACTATCTGCGGCTTAGGTTTTGTTCCGCTGGCCTACCTTGGTCTCGGCATTTTCGCCAACAAGAAGCCCGGCCATCTTTACGGGGACCGGCAGGAGCAAAAGTTCTGGCAGGGCGTGCGCCAATCGCCCAGCCGCACCGCTCGGGAAGTGCGCGCGCAGTTCCGCGATCTGGACCGGCGCTTGGCTGACATCGAAACATTCTACGTCTCATCAAACCCGCGCCTGTCTGCCGAAATTGAGCGGCTGCGCTGATCCAAATTTTCTGGGGGAATACTATTATGGGTGAACTTGCTCTCTTGATCCCAATCTTGGCGCTTTGCATTCCGATCCTTGCGGTGTGGAGCAAGCACAAGCGCGAACTCGCAGAGATTGAAGCGCGCAATCGCGCCGGCCAGGGCGAACAGACCGGCGCGCATGTCGCCGAGCTGGAGGATCGTCTCCGCGTTCTCGAACGCATCATCACCGACAAAGGCTATGACGTCGCCACCCAGATTGAAGCGCTGCGTGAAACCCGCAAGGTTGATGCGCTGCTCGACGGGCGCGACAAGGAAACCTTGTCATGAGCTGGGGTGGGCCGGAATTCGTTCTGATAATCATCGCTATTTCAACCGGAGGATGGGTGATCAACAACTGGATCCGCGCCCGCCATGGCTATGCGCTCGAAGATGAATGGGGCGGCAAAACCAATCGAGCAGACCAAGACACCACACGCCGCATCATCGCGGAAAACGAAGAGTTACGCGGTCAGGTCAGCAATTTCGGCGAGCGCGTAAAGGTGCTCGAACGCATCATTACCGACAAGGGCTACGACCTCGGCACTCAGATTGAAGCGCTGCGAGATACAG
>JAYVNC010000331.1:0-9215 GCA_043758655.1 Novosphingobium sp. | reverse complement strand
TAAACCGGCAGCGGCGCGCCCGAAATCGCCTTGAGGATCACCAGCGGGATCAGCTTTTCGGGGAAATGATAGGGCCCGTAATTGTTCGAGCAATTGGTCAGCAGCACCGGAAGCCCGTGGGTGTGGTGCCATGCGCGCACCAGATGATCGCTGCCGGCTTTGGTCGCCGAATAAGGCGAGCGCGGATCGTAGCTGGTGTCTTCGGTGAACATACCGCTGTCACCCAGCGAGCCGAACACCTCATCGGTCGAAATATGGTGGAAGCGGAAAGCAGTACGCTCGGCATCCTCAAGCCCGCGCCAGTGTGCGGTCGCCGCATCAAGCAGCGTGAAGGTGCCAACCAGATTGGTGCGAACGAAATCCGCCGGCCCATCAATTGACCGATCAACATGGCTTTCCGCCGCGAGGTGCATCACCGCTTGCGGACGGAAATCGGCGAAAACTTTGCCCATCGCCTCGGCATCGCAAATATCGGCGTGAACAAAATGATGGCGCGGTGATTCGCCCGCTGGCCCCAGCGATGAGAGGTTTCCAGCATAGGTCAGCTTGTCGACATTGCAGACCTCCGCCTCGGTCTCGGCGATCAACTGGCGCACCACGGCTGAGCCAATGAAGCCCGCCCCGCCGGTGACCAAAATCCGTTTGTGCTGCATTATAGTGATCCCAGTTCGGCAAGCGGCTCGCCATCATAAGCGAATGGGCTTTGCCAAGTGCTGAGAGCGGGCAGGCTGCGATCGCGCTCAGAAAGCGACGGGGCCACATCTCCCAGCGGCCAGTCAATCGCCATGTCTGGATCGTCCCAGGCAAATCCTGCATCAGCCTCGGGCGCGTAATAATCGGACGCCTTATAGGCGACTTCGGTGTTCTCGCTGAGCGTCAGAAATCCGTGCCCGAACCCGGCGGGAACATACAACTGTTCGCCACCCGATGCCGTCAGTTCAGCCCCGACCCAGCGCGCATAGGTGGGCGAACCGGCGCGCAAATCAACCGCCACATCCCATATCGCCCCGACCAGACAGCGCACGATCTTGGCCTGCGCAAAAGGCGGCGCTTGAAAATGGACGCCGCGTAGAGTCCCGCGCGCCGCCGACATTGAATGATTGTCCTGCACCCAATCCTCAACGATCCCCAGATCGGCAAACCTGCGGCGGTTATAGCTTTCTGTGAACCAGCCGCGCGAATCGCCGTGGCGGGCGGGCAGCAATAGCCTGGGTATCGGCATTGAATTATCGGCCCTTCGGCAGCTGAAGCAGTGTCGGCGAGCGCCGCGTTAAGGCCAATTGGTCCGCAGGTCCAGACTGGAGCGTTCGTCGTTCAGCGACAGACAAGGATGCGGTTCAGCCAAGCTTAATCGTGAGGCACCCTAAGCGCGGATTGCAGTTGCGGGGTGTTTCGCCCTATACTGTGCCGCGTCCGGCTGGCCCATTGCCGATGGTCATCCGTTGTTCAATCCGTCGTATAAGCAGGGTGTGTCCGGTCCATGAACGTCTCCAAACGGCGATTCCAGAGACGGATTCTGTGGCTGCACCCGGTGGTGCAACTGCTGATCGCCGCGTTTATTTGCGTCGTTTCCCCGTACCTGCTGGTTACGGACAACCTGCCGGTGGGCTGGCATGAAATAGCCGCACGCAACACCGCGATTGCCAGCGGCGTGGCGCTTATCGTCGGATATTGGCTTCAGCGTTCAGTGAGCAACTTGCCGGGTACCCGCGAAAGTTCAGGGATTATCCCTGGGTTTTTCGCCTCGTTCGCGCTCGCCTTCATGGCTATCCTGCTGTTTCGTTTGGAATATTCTCGTTTGATGATGTTCGTCGGGTTTGGCCTCGCGGTGCTGTGGTTCTTTTTGGTCTATGCCCTGACCCAGCGGAAGACCCGGCTAGTGCTCGGCATCGTCAAGGGCGGGCGTGTCAATCTGTTCAATGAACTTTCGGGCATCGAGCTGGTCCCGCTGAGCAAAGGCGATCTGCCGGATAAAGTCGACGCGGTGGTCGCCGATTTCCGCTTCGACCATTCGGACGCATGGGAAGCGCGGCTGGCTGATTTCACCCTCGCAGGCGTGCCCGTTTATCATTCAAAAGACCTTTACGAATCGCTGACCGGCCGCGCCGATCTTGAGCACCTTTCGGAAAACAATTTCGGCGCGCTGGGGCCGCTGGGTTCCTTGCTTACGTTCAAACAAGCCTTTGACTGGGTGGTCGCGCTGCCGGTGCTGGTTCTGCTGTTGCCGCTGTTTGCAATCACCGCGATAGCCATCAAAATCGATAGTCCCGGCCCGGTGCTCTTCCGCCAACGCCGCATGGGCTATCGCGGCGAGGAATTCACCGTGTTCAAATTCCGCACCATGCGCCAAGAACGCGACGGGCCTAGCGAAGAAGCCGGGCAAAGCACGATTGAAGCGTTTATCACGCAGGAAAATGACCGCCGCATCACTAGGCTTGGCCGTTTTCTGCGCCGCAGCCGGATCGATGAACTGCCGCAGGTCATCAATATCCTCGCCGGGCAAATGAGTTGGATCGGCCCGCGCCCCGAAGCCTCACAGCTATCCGAATGGTATCAGGGGGAAATCCCGTTCTACCGCTACCGCCACGTCGTGCGCCCCGGCATTTCCGGCTGGGCGCAGGTCAATCAGGGGCATGTGGCCGAGATCGACGATATCCGCACCAAGCTGCAATATGACTTCTATTATATCCGCAACTTCTCGCTGTGGCTCGATGTGCTGATCATGGTGAAAACCGTGAAAACAATGGTAACCGGTTTCGGGCATAAGTAGCTGATTGCGTTACAAGGGATTCTTATGACTGCTGCTTCACCACGCGTGACCGTGATCGGGCTCGGCTATGTCGGGCTGCCGCTCGCGGTCGCGCTCGCCAAACAGTTTGCCACTTGCGGGCTCGATGTCGATACGCGGCGGATTGCAGAGCTTGAGGGCGGGCATGACCGCACGGGTGAGATCGAACCGGCGCGGCTGGCGACGAGCACTTTGGCGCTGACGAGCGACCCCACCGCCTGCCCGCCTAGCGATTTCTATATCGTAACTGTGCCCACTCCCATCGATGGTGCCAACCGCCCGGACCTGCGCATCATCGAGGCTGCCAGCCGCACCGTCGGCGCTATGCTTCCCGCTGCCGTCGCGGAGGGGCGTCTGCCCATCGTTGTCTATGAAAGCACGGTCTATCCCGGTGTCACCGAAGACATCTGCGCGCCGATTTTGGAGGCTGTCTCGGGGCTCATCTGCGGCAAGGACTTCTTCCTCGGCTACAGCCCTGAGCGGATCAATCCGGGCGACCGCGAACACACTATCGACAAGATTACAAAGGTGGTTTCGGGACAAACGCCTGAGGTGCTGGAACGGGTGGCGGCGCTTTATGGCGCGATCACCAGCGGCGGCGTGTTCCGTGCTGCCTCGATCAAGGCCGCCGAAGCCGCCAAGGTGATCGAGAACGCCCAGCGCGACATCAACATCGCTTTCATGAATGAAATCGCCCGGATATTCTCGGCGATGGACCTTTCGGTGTGGGACGTTCTCGCCGCCGCGCGGACCAAGTGGAACTTCCTGCCCTTCGCCCCCGGCCTCGTCGGCGGACACTGCATCGGGGTCGATCCCTATTACCTCTCGCACCGCGCCGAGGAGCTGGGGCTCGATCCGCAGGTGATCCTTGCCGGGCGCGGGGTGAATGATGGGATGGCGGCTTGGGTCGCCGGACAACTGCATTGCGTGCGTGGCGGTAAACCGGGGTCGGTGTTGGTGCTGGGGCTAACCTTCAAGGAAGACGTGCCGGACTTGCGCAACAGCAAAGTTGCCGATCTGATCGCTTCGCTCAAGGCGCATGGCCATGCGGTGGAGGTCCACGATCCCCACGCCGATGCGGCAGAGGCGCACCACGAATACGGGCTTGAAGTGGCGGGCGGCGAACCTTTGGGCAGCCACGACCTTGTGCTACTGGCGGTGCCGCACCGCGAATATCTAGCGCTAGGCGCACCCGCCTTGCGCGCTTTGGTAGCGTCCGGCGGAACACTAGCCGATCTCAAAGGCGCGCTCGGCGGCGCTGCTGACTGGACGCTGTGAGCGGCGGGGAATAGAGGAAATTTATGCGCGTACTTGTAACCGGGTCAGCCGGATTCGTCGGCTTCAGCCTCGCCCGCAAATTGCTGGCGCGCGGGGATTCGGTGATCGGCGTCGATGTCGTCAATGACTATTACGACGTGAAGCTCAAAGAGGCCCGCGTGGCAAAATTGCGCGAGGAAGGCGGGGATCGCTTCACCTTTGTGCGGCAGGATTTCGGCGATTACCCGGGATTAGTTGCTGCGCTTGAAGGCATGGAGTTTGACCGCGTCGGGCACCTCGGCGCGCAGGCGGGCGTCCGCTATTCGATCGAAAACCCACACGCCTATCTGCATTCTAACCTCGCAGGCCACCTCAACCTGCTCGAAGTTTCGCGCCATCGCGGGCTTTCCCACATGGTCTATGCCAGCTCGAGCTCGGTCTATGGCGGCAATACCAAGCTGCCGTTTTCGGTTGAAGACCGCGTCGATCAGCCGCTTTCACTCTACGCCGCGACCAAAAAATCGGCCGAGCTGATGAGCGAAACCTACGCCAACCTCTACCGCCTGCCGCTGACGGGCCTGCGCTTCTTCACCGTCTATGGCCCCTGGGGGCGGCCCGACATGATGATGTGGATCTTCACCAAAAAGATCCTCGCCGGGGAACCCATCCCGGTGTTCAACAATGGCGATATGTGGCGCGATTTCACTTTCGTTGATGACATCATCGCAGGCGTCATCGCCTGCCTCGACAACCCCCCGCCCGATGACGGCGCGGTGAAAGCAGGTGGCAGCCACAACCCGCACCGACTCTACAACATCGGCAACAACCAGAGCGAACACCTGATGAAAGTGATCGCCATCCTTGAGGAACAGCTCGGCGAAAAGGCGGTGATCGATTTCAAACCGATGCAGGCGGGCGATGTGCCGAAAAGTTACGCTGATATTGACGCGATCAACGGCGATTTAGGCTATAAGCCTGCGACGATGATCGAGGTGGGCGTGCCAAGGTTTGTTGAGTGGTATAAGGGGTATCATGGCTCGCTATCCGAAAGTCCAGCTTAGTCGACTGAGGCAGATTGGCTGGGACCACTGGGACCCGATTGGAATTCGCTCGTTCGGTTACGACGATTGGAAATCCGATGCTGCCGATGAATATGACCGTTATATTCTCCATGTTGTGAGCATGTTGCATAGTGGTCGGACACCCGAACAAGCTGTCACCTACCTCAATTGGGTGGGCTCGGAATATATGGGTTTGGGCGCGATTACGACGGAAGCGAATCTGGCATCAGTCGCTACCGTCGATGCTATCCTTGAATATCTGAAATCAATGCCTGACGGCCCACTTCACCACCCCCGCTCATCCTGAGCCTGTCGAAGGATGTCCCGCAACGCCTGCCTCGCACCAAATCCTCCCCGGCACGGGGAGGTGGCAGCCGCAGGCTGACGGAGGGGTCCCACCTATCCGGCGGGCGCTGCGCGTGGGGAGAGGTGGGACCCCTCCGCCCCTTTGGGGGCACCTCCCCGTTCCGGGGAGGATTTGAGTGGCCTAACCCGCCAGCCTCAGCCCCATAACCGGGGCCTCAAACACCTTCGGCTGATCGGGCCAAATTCCGCGTGTATCGTAAACCACTTTGCCTGCGCGTTCGGCCAGGGGGACCACGCGGAAGACGTCGTGATCGACCAGGACTATCAGTAGGTCGCAGTCTTCGAGCGCGGTATCTACGTCGATCAGGCTCGCCCCAGTGCCTTCAAATTCGCGTGGAAGTTCAGCGGCATAGGGCTCGACCACCGAAATCCTCGAACCAAACCTGCGCGCCAAAGTTGCCGCGACCAATCTAGCCGGGCTTTCGCGGAAATCATCGATATTGGCTTTGAAGGCGAGGCCGAGGCAGGCGACTTTAGCGTTAGGATTGGCTTTAACCAGCGCATCGGCCTGCGCGATAACGTGGTGGATCTTGCAATCATTGACCCCGCGCGCGGTGCGGATGAGGGGGGAATGCTCCGGCGAAGAGTGTACAATGAACCACGGATCGACCGCGATGCAGTGTCCGCCGACGCCCGGCCCCGGTTGAAGGATGTTGACGCGTGGGTGGCGGTTGGCGAGGCGGATGACTTCCCACACGTCCAAGCCCAGCGAATCCGAAATCATCGACAGTTCGTTGGCGAAGGCAATGTTGACATCGCGGTAGGCATTTTCGACCAGCTTGGTCATTTCCGCCGAGCGCGAATCTGTGGTGACGCAAGTGCCGCGCACGAACAGCTTGTAGAACGCCAGCGCCTTTCGCGCGCACCGGGGCGTGATGCCGCCGATGGAACGGTCGTTGTTGGTCAGTTCCTCAAGGATTTTTCCGGGCAGCACCCGCTCGGGGCAATAGGCGACCGAAACGTCGGGCGTTTCGTTGGTGAGGCCAGGGAATTTCAGGTCCGGGCGTTCAGCGGCGAACAGATCGCGCAGGGTTTCCGTTGTGCCGACCGGCGAGGTCGATTCGAGGATCACCACGTCGCCCGCCTTGAGCACCTTAGCAACCGCGCGGCCTGCACCCAGCACATAGGTAAGGTCTGGCGCGTGCTGTTTATCGAACGGCGTCGGCACGGCGATGATGAAAACATCGGCGGGGGCGACAGTGGTGGCGGCGGTGAGCAGCCCGCGCGAAACCACGCCTTGCACCAGCCCATCGAGATCAACTTCCTCGATATGAATTTCGCCGCGGTTGATCGTATCGACCACAGATTGGGTGACATCTACTCCGAACACGCGGCACCCTGAGCGGGCGACGATGGCAGCAGTAGGCAGACCGATATAGCCCAGCCCGATTACCGAAACGTCAGGCTTCTTTTCCAGTTTCACTACGCAGCAGCTCCACGATCCGGCGCGCGGTTTGACCATCCCCGAAGGGATTGTGCGCGCGCGCCATGTTTTCGTAAGCCGCTTTATCGTCGAGCAAGGTGAAGATTTCGGTAACGATACGCGCGGCATCGGTGCCCACGAGCTTTGCGGTTCCGGCGGTTACACCTTCGGGCCGCTCGGTGGTTTCGCGCATCACCAGCACCGGTTTGCCAAGCGCGGGAGCCTCCTCTTGCACCCCGCCGCTGTCGGTCAGCATGATGTGGCTCATCGAGATTAGGTGGGCGAAGTGCGGGTAGTCGAGCGGTTCGATCAGCGCGACGTTTTCCAGGCCGCCCAGCGCGCCGTTCATCACGGCGCGGACATTGGGGTTGGGGTGGACCGGGAAGACAATGCCGACATCCGGGCGCTGAGCGATCTGGCGCACGGCTTCGGCGATGCTTTCGAGGCCTCCACCGAAATTCTCGCGCCGGTGGCTGGTAACGCCAATGATGCGCTTGCCGGCAAACCGCGCCTCGACTTCGGACAGGCCTGCTGCCAGCGAGGGATCGGCGGCGATCAGCGCGGTGACCCAGTGGAGGGCATCGATCACGGTGTTGCCCGTGACATGGACCCGCGCCGGATCAACATTTTCGGCGATCAGCGCGGCGCCAGAAACCTCCGTCGGCGCAAAATGCAGGCTGGCCATTGAGCCGATGATCTTGCGGTTCACCTCCTCCGGCCACGGGTGATAGATATTGCCCGAACGCAGCCCTGCCTCAACATGATCGACCGGAATCTTGCGGTAATAGGCTGCCAGCGCGCCGCACATGGCGGTGGCGGTATCACCCTGAACGATGACGCGGTCAGGCTTTTCGGCGTCTATCACCCCGCCCAGCGCGGTGAGTAGTGCGGCGGTGAGAGCATCGAGGCTTTGGTCGGGCTTCATCAGATCGAGATCGTGATCGGGGACGATCCCGGCGATCTCGAGCACCTGATCGAGCATGCCGCGATGCTGCGCGGTGACGCAAACCTTGCAGTCAAAGCTAACGTCGGCCTTCAGCGCCGCCACCAGCGGAAACAGCTTGATCGCCTCGGGCCGGGTGCCGAAGATAACGAGAATCTTTGTGGGGGTTTGCGCAGACATCGGGCGGCTATAGCGCGGAGCGGGTTAAGGTTAAATCACCGGAAGGAATCAAAAGACCCGCTTCCCCGCGAAGGCGGCGATCTCGGGCCCCTTACGCAAGCATCCGCCCAGCCTCCTGAGTCCCCCGCCTTCGCGGGGGAGCAACAGACTATTTCCCTGCAGGTGCCGGATTGGTAAGCGGCGGCAGCGGCAGGCCATCCTGTTCGGCGCGCTGGCGGGCTTCGTAATCCTTTTCCGCCTGCTCGACCCGAGCCTGCGTTGCTGCGGCATCGCCATCGAGCGTCGCCAAACGCTTGCCGCGTTCGTCCTCGATGATCTTGGCGAATGTCACATCGGATTCGCCGCGCTTTTCCGCATAGGCCTGATCGATCAACCGCTGCGAACAGCCGGTCCAGCCGCCCGCGCCCACCGGGGTGCAGCTCAAAGTTCCGGTCTTGCCAACGCGCTCATAGGCCATCACCCGGCTGTTCCACGATTGGCTGTTGGCGCTCGGGGCTTCGCGCAGGCCCTGCGGAATCCGGTAGCGTTCGGCCTCGGGCTTGCGCGCGCAGATGGTGATCTCATCGCCGACCGGCTTGGGGCATTCGTCTTTGCCGTAAACGATGATCGCATTGACTTTTTCGTTCGGAGCGCTGTCCTCAGCATAGGCAGGAGCAGCACCTGCGGCGAGCAGAGTGGCGGAGAGGAAGGGGGCAAAAGTCAGGCGCATGGAATCGTCTCCGGGTCGGGCTTGCGAAGGACATAGGCCCTATGATGCTTGAACGGTAGATGAAGCGTTGGGTTGCGATCAAATCCGTTCCGAAAGGCGAATTGCCATGCGGCAGCCCATGCGGATCGCGCCCGAAAGCAGCGGATAGGCGGGGGCTTTTTCAGCGCCTGCGGCCAAGGCGATAGCCTTGTGCTCGCGTTCATCATCGCGGAATTCGGTTATGATTTCAGCCAGTTCGGGATCAGAACCGTCGGACAGCTCATCAAGTTGAGCCGAATAATGCCGGTCAATCTCAGTCTCAATCGCAGCGGTGCAGGCCATTGCCGCTTCGGGGCCAATAAGGGCGGTGGCAGCCCCAAGGGCAAACCCAGCGACCGACCACAGCGGCTGCAAAAGCGTTGGCCGCACGCCGCGTTCGGCGATCAAAGCATCAAACCGCGCGCGGTGGTCGGCCTCTTGTTCGGCCATAGCGGCGATTGCTGCGGCGT
>JAYVNC010000330.1:0-9242 GCA_043758655.1 Novosphingobium sp. | reverse complement strand
AGTGTAACCTGCGGGATTGAGATCGATGATCAAAAAACTTACCATCGCCGCCAGCCTTGTGGCGCTGGCGGCCAGCGGCGCGGCTCAGGCGAAGTCAGCCAAACATCCTGCCAAGGCGCATGCACATGCAGCAATGGCGATGCGTGATACCACCGACGGCTGGGGCAAGTTCGGGGTACAGACACAGTGGATTGATCCTTCGGTTAAGCCCGGCGACGATTTCAATAAATTCGTCAACGGCAAGTGGCTGGCCGCAACGACGATTCCGGCTGATCGATCACGCTATGGCGCGTTCGACGAACTGATCGACAAGTCCGAAGCGCGGATGCACACGATTTTGGACGAACTGGCGGCGAGCAATCCTGCCCTGGGCAGCGACGCCGCGCGGGTTTCTGCCGCTTACAAAGGCTTTATGGATACCGACGGTATTGAGAAAGCCGGTCTCACCCCGTTGCAGCCGCTGCTTGCGCGGATCAAGGCGGCAAAGAATGCCGATGATCTGGTTACGCTGTTTGCCGAACCGGGCATTGCCTCGCCGCTCGTCACGGGCATCGGTGCCGATCCGAAGAACAGCAACGCCTATGCCTTTTCGGTTCGGCAAGCGCCATTGGGGCTGGGTGATCGCGACTATTACCTCACCGATTCGCCGCGCAACAAAGTGCTGCAAACGCGGTACAAAGCCTATCTTACCTTCATTTATACCGAGCTTGGTTACGCCGATCCGGCGAAGACGGCTGAGGATGTTTTTGGTCTGGAAACCCGGATGGCCGCGGCAAACTGGGACCGCGCGCTGGGCCGCAACCGCGATCTGACTTATAACAAGCTGTCGGTCGATGAATTTGCCGCGCTTGCGCCAGAAGTTCCGCTTAAGACCATGCTCGCCAAGATGGGTGCAGGCGCGGAACCGACCGTACTGGTGGCCCAGTTGCCGCCCACCAAGGAAGAGCTGGAAGCTGCGCGTTACACGCCCGAGATGGCGGCAAAGCTGGGCGGCGGGGTGCCTGCACTTGCGCGGATGATTGCGGCGGAACCGATTGCCAACTGGCAGGCGTGGCTCAGCAAAAATCTGGTAGTCAGCGCCGCCTCCGTGCTGCCCAAGCGCTTCGATGATGCCAATTTTGATCTTTACGGCAAGCTGATGAACGGCCAGCCGCAACAGCGTCCGCGCTGGAAGCGGGGGATCGCCTTCGTTGAATCTACGATGGGTGAACTGGTCGGCAAGATCTATGCCGAGCGCTATTTCCCGGCGCAGAACAAGCTGGCGATGGAAAAGCTGGTGGCCAATCTGCGCACCGCGATGGCCGCAAATCTGTCCGAGCTCAAGTGGATGAGCCCGACCACGCGGGTTGAGGCCAAGGCCAAGCTCGATGCCTTCACCCCCAAGATCGGTTATCCGGCGAAGTACAAGACCTATGCCGGGCTCAGCCCTAGCGCCGAATCGCCTTTCGCTACGAGTCTGGCGGCGGCACGCTGGCAGAATGACGATCAGATCGCGCGCCTTGGTAAGCTGGTCGACAAGACCGAATGGTCCATGCTGCCCGAAACGGTGAACGCCTATTACAACTCTTCGTTCAATGAGATCGTTTTCCCCGCCGCGATCCTTCAGCCGCCGTTTTTCAACCTAAAGGCTGATCCGGCGGTCAATTACGGCGCGATTGGCGCGGTGATTGGCCACGAAATGGGCCACGGCTTTGACGATCAAGGCTCCAAATCAGACGGCGCGGGCAATCTGCGCAACTGGTGGAGCGATGCCGATAAGGCGGCGTTCACCAAGCTGACCGATGCGCTGGTGACCCAGTACAACGCGCATTGCCCGCTCGATATGGGCAAGACCTGCATCAACGGGCGGCTCACTTTGGGCGAAAACATCGGTGATCTCGGCGGGCTGAGCCTTGCTTACCGCGCCTATCAATTGTCGCTCAAAGGCAAAGCGGCGCCGGTGATTGGCGGCTACACTGGCGATCAACGGTTCTTCATGGCCTTTGCTCAGGTGTTTCGCGATCAAATCCGTGAAGCCGCGCTGCGCCAGCGCCTGCTCACCGATCCGCATTCACCCGGCGAGTTCCGGGTTAACGGCATCGTCCCCAATTTTGACGAATGGTACAAGGCTTTCAACATCCAGCCCGGCGACAAGCTGTATATTGCGCCGGAGAAGCGGCTGCGGATTTGGTGATCGCCGGGTAAAAACCGAAATTGTAAGCGGGCGCGGCTTGACTTGATCGCCGTGCCCGCTGTTTATCGCGCCCCATGAGCCTGCTTATCACCGCAATCCTCCTCGGCATTGTTGAGGGCCTGACCGAATTCATTCCGGTGTCCTCAACCGGCCACCTGATCCTCGCGACCGAGATTTTTGGATATGATGCCGATACGTGGAAGGTGTTCAATGTCGTCATCCAGCTAGGCGCGATCCTGGCGGTGGTGGTGCTCTATTGGCGCACCTTCTGGGCAGTTGGGCGCGGGCTAATTCGTTTTGAGCCGCTGTCGATCGCCTTTGTGCGCAACCTACTGATCGCGTTCATTCCGGCGGTGGTGATCGGACTGCTCGCCAAGAAACATATCAACGCGCTGCTCGGATCGGCACATGTCGTGGCTTGGGCGCTGATTGTCGGCGGGATCGCCATTATTGCCATCGAAAGGGTGGCAAAGCCCGGCGGGCCGAGCGGCGTGGCGCAGCTTCCAGCCAAAACCGCGCTGGCAATCGGCGTGATTCAATGTCTCGCGATGGTCCCCGGCGTTTCGCGATCCGGGGCAACAATCATGGGCGCGCTGGCGATGGGTGTTGAGCGGCGCACGGCGGCAGAGTTCAGCTTCTTCCTGGCGGTGCCAACGATGCTCGGTGCCTCGGCGCTAGAGATCAAGGAGAACCTGCCCGCGCTGATGAACGGATCGGGGCAGGTTGGCTGGGGTCTGATTGGTGTGGGCTTCGCGGTGAGTTTTGTCGTGGCGTTGGCGGTGATCAAGGTGTTTGTCGCCTATGTCAGCCGCTCGGGCTTCACGCCGTTTGGCTGGTATCGGATCGTCGCGGGCGCAGCGGCGCTCTATTTCCTTAGCCGTTAACCCGGTACTCCCCGGTGGACCTATTCCCCCAGTCACCCCGCCTTATCGCCCAGCCAGAATCGCTGTTCGCAGTTGCAAAAACACGATCGTGTCGCCAAGGGGGAATTTGGCGCAACTTCGCTGCATAAATCGGCGATTCGCGTTAGTTTCTGGCGCAACCATCTGGTTGCACCAGCCCGCGACAGGACGAGTTTTTGATGGCATTTCCCGAATCCCAAGGCCTTTATGACGCACGTAACGAGCATGACGCATGCGGTGTAGGCTTTGTCGCCCACATCAAGGGTGCCAAAAGCCACGCGATTGTCAGCCAGGCATTGGAGATTCTGAAAAACCTCGCTCATCGCGGCGCGGTCGGCGCTGATCCGCTGCTTGGCGATGGCGCGGGTATCCTGATTCAGACCCCCGATGCGCTGCTGCGCAAATGGGCGACGGGCGAAGGCATGACCCTGCCCGCGGAAGGGGATTACGCGGTCGCGATGTGCTTCCTACCGCAAGAGGCGCAGAGCCGTGACTTCATTGTTGGCATCTTTGAAAAATTCATCGCCAAGGAAGGCCAGCGGCTGATTGGCTGGCGCGATGTGCCTGTCACGCTCGATGGCCTTGGCAAGGCGGTGATCGAACAGATGCCGGTGATCCGCCAGTGCCTGATTGAACGAGGGCCGAACTGCCCCGATCAAGACGCGTTTGAGCGCAAGCTGCTGGCGATCCGCAAGCAGACGCAGAATCCTTTGGCGGCGCTAGCTGAAAAGCATGGCCTGCCGGGCATCGCCCAGCTTTATATGCCGAGCTTTTCCAGCCGCACCGTGGTTTACAAAGGCCTGCTGCTGGCGACGCAAGTCGGCTCGTTCTACGATGATCTTCGCGATCCCGCCTGCATCTCGGCGCTCGGGCTTGTTCATCAGCGGTTCTCGACCAACACCTTCCCCAGCTGGAAGCTCGCGCACCCTTACCGCTTCATCGCCCACAACGGCGAGATCAACACCGTGCGCGGCAACGTCAACTGGATGAACGCGCGCCGCCGCACGATGGAGAGCGAGCTGCTCGGAGCCGATCTCGACAAGATGTGGCCGATCATCCCGCATGGCCAATCGGATACAGCCTGCCTCGATAACGCGCTCGAACTGCTGCTCGCGGGCGGATACAGCCTTGCCCACGCGGTGATGATGCTGATCCCCGAAGCCTGGGCCGGAAACCCGCTGATGGACCCGGCGCGCCGGGCGTTCTATGAATATCACGCCGCGCTGATGGAGCCATGGGATGGTCCGGCTGCGGTCGCCTTCACCGATGGCCGCCAGATCGGCGCGACGCTGGATCGCAATGGCCTTCGCCCTGCGCGCTTCCTTGTTACCGACGATGATCTGGTGGTCATGGCTTCGGAAAGCGGTGTGCTGCCGATCAAGGAAGACAATATCGTTCGCAAGTGGCGGCTTCAGCCGGGGCGCATGCTGCTGATCGATTTTGCCGAAGGCCGGATCATCGAGGACGAGGAGCTGAAGGCGCAGCTTTCCGCCGAACATCCCTATGAAACATGGCTCGAATCGGCGCAGTACAAGCTCAAGGATCTCGATCTGATCGAGCCTGAATTGGCGCAATTGCCGGTAGAAACCACCTCGTTATTGCACCGCCAGCAGGCGTTCGGCTACACGCAGGAAGACCTTTCGCGTTTCCTTGAGCCGATGGCGCAGAACGCTGACGAGCCGCTGGGTTCCATGGGTACCGACACGCCGATTGCGGTGCTGTCAAACCGCTCGCGGCTGCTGTTCGATTACTTCAAGCAGAACTTCGCGCAGGTCACCAATCCGCCGATTGATCCGATCCGCGAAGAGCTGGTGATGAGCCTCGTTTCGATGATCGGCCCGCGTCCCAATCTGCTCGGTCACGATGCCGGATCGCACAAGCGGCTTGAGGTCGATCAGCCAATCCTCACCGATAACGAAGTGGCGAAAATTCGCTCGGTTGAAGCTGCGCTTGATGGTGCGTTCCGCACCGAAACCATCGACATGACTTGGGACGCGCATGTCGGGGCCGATGGGCTGGGGCAGGCGATCAAGGAAATGTGCTGGGCAGCAACCGAGGCTGTGCTGCAAGACAAGAACATCCTGATCCTGTCTGACCGCGCGCAGTGTTCTGACCGCATCCCGATGCCCGCACTTCTGGCGACCGCAGCGGTGCATCAGCACCTCGTCCGGCAGGGATTGCGCATGCAAACCGGGCTCGTTGTCGAAACCGGCGAGGCGCGCGAAGTGCACCATTTCTGCGCGCTCGCAGGCTATGGCGCAGAAGCGATCAACCCTTACGTTGCCTTTGAATCGATTGAAGAAATTCGGGTTTCAAAGAGCCTGCCTCTCGATGCCAAGACGGCGCGCAAGAACTATATCAAGGGCGTTGGCAAGGGTATTTTGAAGGTCATGTCCAAAATGGGCATTTCGACCTACCAGTCCTATTGCGGCGCACAGATCTTCGATGCCGTCGGGCTCAATACCCCGTTCATTGACGCCTATTTCAGCGGCACCGCGACGACTATTGAGGGCGTTGGCCTCGATGAAGTCGCCGAAGAAGCAGTGCGCCGCCATGCCACGGCTTACGGCGATAACCCGATCTACCGCCGGATGCTCGATGTCGGCGGGATGTACGGCCTGCGCCTGCGCGGTGAAGAGCACGCATGGACGGCGGACAACATCGCCTCACTGCAACACGCTGTTCGCGGCAATGTACCTGAAAAGTATCGCGATTTTGCCGCGACGATCAACGATCAATCGGCGCGGATGCTGACGATTCGCGGGCTGATGGATTTTCATAAGGCCGCCACACCGCTCGATATTTCCGAGGTTGAACCGGCGGTTGACATCGTCAAACGCTTCGCCACCGGCGCGATGAGCTATGGCTCTATCTCGTGGGAAGCACACACCACGCTTGCCGTGGCGATGAACCGCATCGGCGGCAAGTCAAACACCGGTGAAGGCGGCGAAGACCCCATGCGGTTCAAGCCGATGGCCAACGGCGATTCGATGCGCTCAGCGATCAAACAGGTTGCCTCGGGCAGGTTTGGTGTGACCACCGAATACCTCGTTAATTCCGACGATATCCAGATCAAAATGGCGCAAGGGGCAAAGCCCGGCGAAGGCGGCCAGCTGCCGGGTTACAAGGTTGACAAGACCATCGGCGCAACCCGCTATTCAACCCCCGGCGTAGGCCTTATCAGCCCACCGCCGCACCATGACATCTATTCGATCGAAGACCTTAAGCAGCTGATTTACGATCTTAAAAATGTCAATCCGAAGGCACGGGTATCGGTCAAGCTGGTGTCCGAAGTCGGCGTTGGCACGGTGGCAGCTGGTGTGGCCAAGTGCCGCGCTGATCATATCACTATCTCGGGTTATGAGGGCGGCACCGGCGCTTCGCCGCTGACCTCGCTCACCCATGCAGGCAGTCCGTGGGAAATTGGTCTGGCGGAAACCCAACAAACTTTGCTGCTCAACAACCTGCGCAGCCGCGTGGCGGTTCAGGCCGATGGCGGCATACGAACTGGGCGCGATGTGGCGGTGGCGGCACTGCTCGGCGCGGATGAATTCGGCTTTGCAACCGCCCCGCTGATCGCTGCGGGCTGCATCATGATGCGCAAGTGCCATCTCAATACCTGCCCGGTTGGCGTCGCCACGCAGGATCCAGTTCTGCGCGCGCGCTTCACCGGCCAGCCCGAACACGTGATCAATTATTTCTTCTTCGTCGCCGAAGAGCTGCGCGCAATAATGGCTGAGCTAGGCTTCCGCACGGTGGGCGAGATGGTCGGCCGGGTGGACGTGCTCGATACCCGCGCCGCTGTCACCCATTGGAAGGCGCGTGGGATCAACCTGTCGCGGCTGCTCCACCGGGTCGATCCCGCGCCGGACACCACGCTCGGCTGGAGCACGACGCAGAACCACGGACTTGAGACAGTACTCGACAATGATCTAATCGCTGCCGCCGCCGATGCGCTAAACAGCAAGGCGCCGGTACGGATCGAACGCAAGGTAACCAATGTCAACCGCACGGTCGGCGCGATGCTTTCGGGCGAAGTTGCGCGGCGATATGGCCATGCGGGGCTGCCCGACAACACGATCTCGGTGAAGCTGACGGGTGTTGCCGGGCAGAGCTTTGGCGCATGGCTGGCGCATGGGGTGACGCTCGATCTGACCGGTGATGCCAACGACTATGTCGGCAAGGGGCTTTCGGGCGGGCGGGTAATCGTGCGCCAACCGGGCCACGTTGATCGCGAGCCGACGGCGAACATCATCGTCGGCAATACGGTGCTTTACGGGGCGATTGCCGGTGAGGCGTTCTTCAACGGCGTTGGTGGCGAGCGGTTCGCGGTGCGCAATTCGGGCGCGGTCGCGGTGGTTGAAGGTACCGGCGATCACGGCTGCGAATATATGACCGGCGGGGTGGTCTGTGTGCTCGGCAAAACCGGGCGCAATTTCGCCGCAGGAATGTCGGGCGGGGTCGCCTATGTCTATGATGAAGCGGGTAATTTTGCCGACATGTGCAACAAGGCGCAGGTCGATCTGATGCCTATCTCGGCGGTGCGCGATGATGAAGATGGCGCGGGCCGTCCGCAGCAGCGCAGCAACGGCGCATCAGACCCCGGGATGGGCGACATGCTTCGCCACGATGCTGAGCGGATCAGGGTGCTGCTCGAACGCCACCACTTGCATACCGGCTCTCAGCGCGCGCGGGCGCTGCTCGATGATTTTGATGCGACATGTGCGAAGTTCGTCAAAGTCATGCCGCGCGATTACGCAAAGGCCCTCAAGCAAATCGAAACCGAGCGGCTCGAAGCTGCCTCAGTGGCGGCGGAGTAAGTTAAGTGGGCAAGGAAACCGGCTTTCTCGAGCTAGACCGCACCGACCGCACCTATGCGGACCCGAAAGAGCGGCTGCACCACTACAAGGAATTCGCCATTCCGCTCGCCGAGCCCGCGCTCAAAGCGCAGGCTTCACGCTGCATGAATTGCGGGATTCCTTATTGTCACAACGGCTGTCCGGTGAACAATATCATCCCTGACTGGAACAATCTGGTCTATGAGGGTGACTGGCAGAACGCGCTCGAAGTGCTGCATTCGACCAACAATTTCCCCGAATTTACTGGCCGTATCTGCCCCGCGCCTTGCGAGGCGAGCTGTACGCTCAATATCATCGATTCGCCGGTGACGATTAAATCCATCGAATGCGCGATCGTCGACAAGGGGTGGGAAGAGGGCTGGATTGTTCCGCAGGTTCCGGCCGCGCGCACTGGCAAGACGGTTGCGGTTGTCGGCTCGGGCCCCGCCGGAATGGCCGCAGCGCAGCAACTCGCGCGCGCTGGGCATTCGGTAACGCTGTTTGAGAAAAATGACCGCGCGGGCGGGTTGCTGCGCTATGGCATTCCAGACTTCAAAATGGAAAAGCATCTTATTAATCGCCGCATGGTGCAGATGCAGGCGGAAGGGGTTGAGTTCCGCACTTCGACCGAAGTCGGGGTGACCGTCTCGGTCGCCTCGCTTAAGGAAAACTTCGATGCCATCGTCCTGTCGGGCGGGGCGGAAGAGGCGCGCTGGCTAGAAATTCCGGGATCGGAACTGCCTGGCGTTCGCCTCGCGATGGAATTCCTCACCCAGCAGAACAAGCGCAACGCTGGCGACGAAGAACTGCGCGCCGCGCCGCGCGGCACGCTGACGGCGACCCGCAAGCATGTCATCGTTATCGGCGGCGGTGATACCGGGTCCGACTGTGTTGGCACCTCGAACCGTCAGGGCGCGGCTTCTGTGACCCAGATCGAGATCATGCCCAAGCCGCCCGAAAAGGAAGATAAGGCGCTGACCTGGCCCGATTGGCCGCTTAAACTGCGCACTTCGACCAGCCACGAAGAGGGCTGCGAGCGCGATTGGGCTATCCTCGCAAAGCGCGCAGTTGGGGAACACGATGTTACTGGCCTCGAATGTGTACGGGTTGAATGGGTCGGCGGGAAAATGCAGGAAGTCGCGGGCAGCGAATTCGTGCTTAGGGCCGATTTGATCCTGCTCGCCATGGGCTTCGTTGGTCCGCGTAAAACAGGCATGCTCGATCAGGCAGGGATCACGCTTGATCCGCGCGGCAATGTCGCGGCCAGCATGGTCAACTACCAAACCAGCGATCCGCAGATATTCGCCTGTGGTGATATGCGGCGCGGGC